>NZ_CP054301.1:1020000-1320000 GCF_013372285.1 Marinomonas primoryensis
ATTTATGACGAGTTTATGGCGTTGGTCATTGAACGCACTAAAACGATTAAACGCGGAAACCCACTGGATACTGACGTACAAGTCGGGGCTCAGGCGTCGAAAGAGCAATTCGATAAAATACTGAGTTACATTGAAATAGGCAAAAAAGAAGGTGCAGAGTTGCTGATTGGTGGCGGTGTTGAATCGATTGATGGCTTTAATCAAGGGTACTATGTCCAGCCAACATTATTTAAAGGCTCTAACGACATGCGTATTTTTCAAGAAGAAATATTTGGTCCTGTTGTCAGTGTTACGACCTTTAAAGATGAAGCAGAAGCGCTTGCCATTGCAAACGACAGTGATTTTGGCCTTGGAGCGGGAGTGTGGACGCGAGACACAAATCTTGCTTATCGTATGGGGCGCAACCTAGAAGCGGGCCGTGTATGGATGAATTGCTATCACCAGTATCCTGCCCATTCTGCTTTTGGTGGTTACAAAAAATCTGGTGTTGGCCGTGAGACCCATAAGATGGCGCTAGAGCATTATCAGCAAACGAAGAACATGCTAATTAGCTATGATGTAAATCCTCTAGGTTTCTTCTAACCTACTTATTTCAACATTGAGCTGAGTCCCTTTGACAATAAAAACCCCCACTGACGATTTCGTTAGTGGGGGTTTTTCTATCTGGTTAGTTTATTATTTTGAACTATTTGGTGGATCTTTTACGATCCTTGAATTTAACGATCTCACCAGATTTTAAGCGTTTTTGGTAAGACAAGAGCTCTCTTTTGACAATCGGCATTAAGAAATATAAACCGATGATGTTTGCAACCGCCATGGCAAAGATAGCCGCATCGGAGAAGTCAATAACAGGGCCTAAGTTGGCCGCTGCTCCAATCACAACAAAGACACAAAAAATTATCTTAAACGTCAGTTCTGCGTTTTTACTTTCGCCAAATAAATACGTCCATGCTTTTAAACCGTAATAAGACCAGCTAATCATAGTCGAGAAAGCGAACAGGATAACGGCAACCGCTAGCAAAATAGGGAACCAGCTAAACGCTGAGCCAAATGCCGCCGACGTTAACGCGACGCCAGAAGAGCCATCTGCTGTCATAATGGTGCCAGCTTCGTTCAAAATATACAGACCTGTTTCCGGATCTTGCATAAGTTGACCAGTAATGATGATAACCAATGCCGTCATGGTACAAATAACCACGGTGTCGATAAACGGCTCTAGTAAGGAAACATAACCTTCTGTAATTGGTTCATTAGTTTGTACCGCTGAGTGAGCAATTGCCGCAGAGCCCACTCCGGCTTCGTTGGAGAAAGCAGCGCGTTTAAAGCCTTGAATCAAAGCCCCAACTAAACCGCCTGCTATACCAAGGCCGGTGAACGCGCCTTCAATGATTTGGCCAAATGCCCAACCAATTTTGTCTGCATTAACGAGTAAGATAACGAGGGCGGCACCGACATAAAGAATCCCCATAATAGGAACGATTTTGTCGGTAACTCGAGCAATGGATTTTATACCGCCGACGATGACCACAAAAACCAGTGCGGCAAAAATGATACCGGTAATCCAACCTGGATAGGTGCCTATGACTTGAGTAAGTTGCGCATGGGCTTGGTTCGCTTGGAACATGTTACCGCCACCAAGTGCACCCAAAATACAAAATACAGCGAATAGACCCGCTAAGAATTTACCGCCAGGAATGCCTCTTTCCGCAAAACCTTTAGAAATGTAATACATTGGACCGCCAGACACGCTGCCGTCTTTGTATTCATTACGGTACTTAACACCTAGGGTACATTCGGTGAATTTCGATGCCATGCCCATAAGGCCTGCTAAGATCATCCAAAACGTCGCACCGGGACCACCAATAGAAACGGCCACCGCGACCCCCGCAATATTACCAAGACCAACCGTCCCCGATAGTGCAGTGGCTAACGCTTGGAAGTGACTTACTTCGCCTGCATCATTTGGATCTGAGTAATCGCCTTTTACCAAAGCAATGGAATGACCAATACTACGAAATTGAATAAAGCCAAAATATAAAGTAAAGACAGTGGCGCCGGTTACTAACCATAGAACAATCCATGGAAAGCTCGTTCCAGGAAGGGGGGCGAAGATGAGACTAACAAACCAGCCCGTTGCATTGCCGAAAATTTCATTCACTACCGCATCAATCCCTTCTGCATGAGCCGATGAGCTCAAGCTTAATAAAAGTAATGCGGCGGTCACGCTAAATAGATAAGTGTATTTTTTCATAGTGACGCTCCTCAGCTGACAACGGTAACAGGGACACTTGCACTCATAACCAAACTGGCGGTTACGCTACCAAATACTCTTGCGCTTAGGCCTTGTTCTGTTGAACGAGCAACGACGATTTGTTCCGCATTATTTTCTACGGCAATATTGTTAAGAATGGTGGCGGCTTTACCAAATTTCACAGCACCTGATGCTTTTATACCAGCATCTTTAAGGGATTCTAGGGCAGGGTTGATGACTCGATCTTGGGCATTCTGGGTTTCTATGTGTTTTTGTTTTTTACGTAGGGCGTTTTCTTCTGTTGTTTGAAACGTGTAGGGCGACCATTCCACTACACAAATAAGTTGGAGCTCACACTCGCTTCCTATTAGCGTTGCAAGCCGCTTTGCATAGGACAAGGCTCGATTACCTGCCTCACTTCCATCGACACCGACAATAATTGTTGCTGACATATAAAAATCCTCTTTTATTAAGTAGGCTAAGCTTTAAAGGTAGGTCTTATTTGTCGTTTGGCAATTTTTAATCTTCAAAAGTGATACGGAAGTTTAGTTGCGAAGCCTTTGTGAATGTCTGATTTTAGTCATTGTGCTTTTCTATTTGATACTTACGTTGCTTGTGCATTTATCTTATCGCGCCACAAAACTGCCTAAATTTGTATTAATACTTCAATATGATGAAAAATACTTGTTTCCGATTGGAAACTTTATCCCTTAAGTGATAATTTCGTTTATTAGTACTATCGTATTTTTGTATTTTGATCGTCGTACGGGTGAACACCTGACGACAGAGGAAAAGGTTATGGCAATCAGTTTATTTGATCTGTTTAAAGTGGGCATTGGACCGTCAAGTTCTCATACTGTTGGCCCTATGGTGGCAGCGAATCAATTTGCTCACCAATTACAAGATCGACATTTATTATCGAAAGTCACTCGCTTGAAAGTGGATCTATATGGTTCGCTTGGTGCTACAGGCAAAGGCCACGGCACTGGAACGGCTGTATTAATGGGGCTTGAAGGTGAGCTGCCAGAATCAATTGACCCAAGTGGTGTGAGTGAGCGCGTTAAGCAAATAGAGGCTCTGTCGCAGCTTAACCTATTAGCTCAACAAGCTATTAATATTGATGTTGCTACAGACATTATTTATCACCGTATTGATCGTTTGGATTTTCATGCGAATGGCATGGTTTTGGTGGCTTTTGATGTTAACGGTCAAGTTATTCATCAAGCGACATTTTATTCTGTTGGTGGTGGTTTTATTGTCCAAGAAGACGAACACGGGAACGTGGCGTTAGTTGAAGATACGACTGAACTTCCTCATGTTTTTCATGATGCCGAAACACTCATTCAGCTTTGCCGAACACAAGACAAGAGCATTGCGCAGATTATGATGGAGAATGAAAAATATTGGAGAACAGAGGAAGAGATTAAACAAGGGATTCTTTCAATCTGGTCCGCAATGAAAGCATGTGTACAGCAAGGAATTCGAAATGAAGGTATTTTGCCTGGTGGCTTGAAGGTGAAGCGAAGAGCGGCAAGTTTGTATAGGGATTTAACCAGTAAAACACGTATGGATATGATTACACCGTCACTAGGAGCAATGGATTGGGTGAATCTTTATGCTTTGGCGGTGAATGAAGAAAATGCTGCCGGTGGTCGAGTGGTAACCGCTCCCACAAATGGCGCAGCAGGTATTATTCCAGCAGTGTTGCATTATTATTGGGAGTTTTGTCCTCGCTCTAGCGAAGAGGGCGTTATAGATTTTTTCCTCACGGCGGCGGCTATTGGTTTTTTGTTTAAAGAGAATGCCTCTATTTCTGGCGCTGAAGTGGGTTGTCAGGGGGAAGTTGGATCGGCTTGCGCTATGGCGGCGGCTGGTTTGGCAGCGGCTACAGGGGGCTCTCCTGAGCAAATAGAAAATGCCGCTGAAATTGGTATGGAGCATAATTTAGGATTAACGTGTGACCCTATTGGAGGGTTAGTGCAGGTACCTTGTATTGAACGTAATGCCATGGGTTCCATGAAAGCCATTAACTCTGCCAGTATGGCGCTTCGAGGAGATGGGACGCACTACGTTTCTTTAGATAAGGTAATTCGTACTATGCGCGATACAGGGCGAGATATGAATGATAAGTACAAAGAAACGTCGCGCGGTGGATTAGCGGTTAATGTGATTGAGTGTTAATTGTTCAGTATTTATTGCTCTATTTTAATAGTGTACTGTTCGGTTATCTAAACTGTAACAAAACAGTCACATTTCTGTAGTATATTTCTGTTTAGTGCCTTTTGAGGCACTTTTTTTTGTTCTTTTTTGGGTCGTCGCTATCAATGATTTTAGGGGTTTTTATCTAAAGACTCGCAGTGTAGAATGACGCGAAATTTACATTTTATCAAAATGTAACGGGATGAATTGAGAGCCAAATTAATTTGAGATGCTAGGATCAGCATGGCGTTGTTAATGTAGAGTTCCCTCAACTAACAACGGTTTGGTATAGATTAATTATAGAAAGAAGAGCCCGTATGGATCTTACAAATAGCCCGAAAGAAGAATCCACTTTATTGAGTGGTCATGAGTTTGTTCGTGTATTAATCGCTTTAGCGTTTGTGTTAGCCGCCGGCTTTTATGCATCATCTAATGGTGTGGGGGTTTCTAATCTATCCATTTTAGCGATAGCAGCGGCAATTGGCGCTTATATGGCGGTAAATATTGGTGCCAATGATGTGGCCAATAATGTGGGTCCAGCGGTAGGGTCTAAAGCGTTGTCTATGACAGGTGCCATTTTAATTGCCGCTGTCTTTGAAGCGGCTGGTGCTTTGATTGCCGGTGGTTCGGTTGTTGGAACCATTAAGAACGGTATTATAAACCCAAATTCAATAGGCGATACCGAAACCTTCATATGGGTCATGATGGCCGCTTTACTTGCTGGTGCAATTTGGCTTAATTTAGCCACTTATCTCGGCGCACCGGTTTCGACAACACATTCAATTGTCGGTGGTGTTTTGGGTGCTGGTGTTGCTGCTGGTGGTTTGGATATTGCAAACTGGGATAAATTGATTGCTATTGTTGCAAGCTGGATCATTTCTCCTGTGTTGGGTGGTGTGATTGCTGCTTTATTTTTGATGTACATCAAGCGTTCAATTACCTACAAAAGTGACATGATTGAATCCGCTAAGAAAGTCGTTCCTTTGCTTGTTGCATTCATGGTTTGGGCTTTTTCTACTTATCTGATTTTGAAAGGTTTGAAGAAAATTTGGAAATTAGATTTTATTACTGCAGGCCTTATTGCGCTAGCGATTGCGCTGACCGTCTATTTTATTGTTCGACCTATGGTAGAGAAAGCGGCATCGGCGCTGGAAAATAATAAAGATGCTGTAAATAGTTTGTTTACCCTTCCTCTGATTGTGTCTGCTGCTTTGTTAAGTTTTGCTCATGGCGCGAATGATGTTGCCAATGCCATTGGGCCTCTTGCAGCGATTAATGATGCTTTGATGACAGGGGCTGTTTCTAGTAAGGCCTCAATACCTCTTTGGATCATGGTAGTGGGTGGTTTAGGTATCGCTGTCGGTCTTGCTTTGTTTGGGCCTAAACTGATTAAGACGGTAGGGTCTGAAATTACAGAGTTAGACAAAACTCGAGCATTTTGTGTTGCCATGGCCGCTGCTATTACCGTTATTATTGCGTCTCAGCTTGGTTTGCCTGTGAGTTCTACGCATATTGCTGTTGGTGGTATTTTTGGCGTAGGCTTCTTACGTGAATATTTAAAACTGTCTTACGAGAAAAAGCTGGCAGCTATTACTTCTCATTCTGAGTCAGCGGGTCTTAATGGACAGCAGACTCAAGAGTTTGTGAAAAGATTCAAGTTGGCCGACGTAGAAGAAAAACGCAGTATTTTGAAAGAGTTGAAAGAAGCGCGAGCGTCTTCACCTATTTCTTCTTCAGAGCGTAAAGGGTTGAAGAAAGCCACGAAGAAAGAATTAGTTAAACGTTCTGCTCTATTACGTATCGCAGCAGCATGGGTAATTACTGTTCCTGCTTCCGCATTACTGGCCGCTATGATTTTTTATATGTTACTTGGATTTTCGGTCGCTCGATAAATAAGTTAAGAGATAAACAAAAAAGATCAGATTCTCTGGTCTTTTTTTGTTTTCATAGCGTCGCCAGTGTTATATAAAAGCATGCCACTTATTTGTTTTTTTTAAGAAAGTCAGTGTTAGACGCTTATTAAGTAGTGAAATCAAATATGTTTGTTTTAGCTTTAGTTGTTTTATTGGTTTTGTGCTGCTTGCTTCCTGTTTTTTTTCGATGGAAAAAACAGCGAAGAGCGCTAAGAGAAAGACTTCTTTCTCGTTTATCGAGCCGAAGTGAACGGTTGCTTTACTCCTTAGAGATGATATCTGATCGCTATCTAACGAAAGAGACCAAAGTTTTTTTCTTGGAATATTTACTTTATGTTATTGGACAGTTAAAAAATGCTAATTATCAGTCGAAATTTGTGTCAAAGCAGGCTTTTTTAGTACATTTATTGACTGAATTAAAGTCAGGACGACAACAAGTGGCTAGGGAACGTGTAGGAAGCCAAGAGCAATTTGATCAAGTTTGTGATGCGCTTCAGTACATTCTTAGAGAAATGAGGAATATTCCAGAAAATCGCGTCGTCAGTCGAGTAATAGTAAAGCATCATATTGTTTTAGTTAGATATGCCCATGCATTAGCTTATCGTGATTTGCTGGTAAAACAGGCTGGAATGGATTTAGAAAATGATAAAAAAGGGCAGGCATTAGAAAAATATCGTATTGCTTTGTCCTCAATAGAAAAGAACCGTTCCGTGAGTAGCTCGAAAAGAGAGATAGTACGCCTACAAAGTATGATACAGGATGTCGAAAAGGTTTTATTTTCAAAAAAAAATAAAACGGAACCCGAGTTGAAGTAAGTTGGCGTGTTTTATTGCATTAACCTTTAGAAGCAGAATAGGATGTTATCCTGCTATAAACCTTACTAAGGTAAAATACGTATCATATGACAGCTGTTACCATCACTGTACTTTTGTTCGTTATCGGTGGATTTATTGCCTTTGCAATTTTTCTTCAGTTAAAAGAGCAGGCACGATTGGAGAAACTGCGTAAAGTAGCAATGCTTAATAATCAATTGCGCCAAGTACGTCGGTATCTCGATGAAATGCCACCTCAATATCAGCCCAAAGACATGAGGTTGTGGTTATTCTCTCGCATGATTGCCATATACGATCAGTTATTGGAGCTTCAACCCGATGCCACACTGACTCGTCGTCGTGGTCATTTAGCGGAAGAGATGTCTGAGTTTCAAGCGAGCAAGCAGAAAAGGCGCGCTAAGCCGATAAATGATGAGCTTCTGATACTAGAAGTAAAACGCCTGTTTGAATCTTTTAAATCGTTTTTAGTGTTGTCTCAAAAAGAAAAGTTTATCAATTCAGATGTTGTTCATCGATATGGAAAATTATTAAACTTTTATCATTATAAAGTTAATGCGGATTATCACTCTTATCTTGCTCGTAAAGCATTTTTGAGTGGTCAAATGGAGACGGCTGTTGATATGTATAAAGAGGCTTTATCACAATTAGCACCGATCAAAGAATCGCTTGAGGCTCAACCAATCATTCTTAAAATCAAAGATTTTCTTCAAGAAATTGAAGAAGACCTTGCTTTACAAAAAGCTGAAGAAGAAATGAGTAAAGGCATGGAAAGTGAAGGCGAAGAAGAGTTAGACGATGAATGGAATAAATTTATAGAAGACTCTACGTTTCAAACAAAAAAACGCTTTTGATTATCTTCAGCTTCTACCATGATGATTTTGCTATTTTAATAAGAGTCTGTTCCTGCTAGCTGCCACAGATTACACATTTTTCTTTCCAATTTAACCTCATTTTAGTAAGGATTTCTTTGTGAACCTCGCGCTTCTTTCCGCATTTATACCGACGTTCTTTTTTGTGTCTATTACCCCAGGTATGTGCATGACATTGGCCATGACATTAGGTATGACAATTGGCATAAAGCGCGCGCTTTGGATGATGCTAGGTGAGCTTGTAGGTGTGGCAACCGTGGCTATTTTGTCTGCGATTGGTGTGGCGGCATTATTATTGAATTACCCTAATGTATTTATCGTACTGAAATACATCGGTGGCGCTTATCTTGCTTTTATTGGTCTTCAAATGTGGTTATCTAAAGGTAAAATGGCCATTAAAGCGGATGCTAATGACACCAAACCCGCCTCACGAATTGACCTAATATCGCAAGGCTTTGTAACCGCGATAGCGAATCCTAAAGGCTGGGCATTTTTTGTTGCGTTACTGCCGCCTTTTTTAGATGCCAGTCAGCCTCTTATAAGTCAGTTAGCTGTGCTGATTACGATTATTCTAACGCTTGAACTGACGTGCTTACTTATTTATGCGGCGGGTGGAAGAACGCTTAAGTCAATTTTAATGCAAAGTGGCAATGTAAGAATTATGAATCGCATTGCTGGGTCATTAATGATTGGTGTTGGCGTTTGGTTAGCAGTTGGTTAATACGCTGATTAAGCTTTATTGAGAAGACGCTTTTGGGCGTCTTCTTGCGTTTGAGGTTGTGGTTTTTGCACTGGTGGTTTTGCGCGCACCTGTTGATTTTCTACTGGTTGAGCCTTTTCGTTTGGTAAACGGGTTTTTCGCTGGTGGTGGTAGGTTTTGTAATGCTGAGGTTGGCATATCCCGAGAAGCGCTCAGTAGCTGATTTAAATTTCCTTCTAAGTTCGTCATAAAATCTTGATAGCTGGCTTCGCCAAGACTGATGCCATTAAGCGTCGATTCCCATTGAGCGGTCATATCGGGAGTGACCAATTGCTCTGGCAAACAATCAATAAAAGCACGACCTGTTTGGCTGGCGTGAATTTGTTTGCCTTGCCTCATTAAAAAATTTCTCTTGAAGAGAAGCTCTATAATGCTGGCGCGTGTGGCTTCAGTGCCTAAACCATCGGTTTCTTTTAGAATCGCGCGAATGTCTTTATTGGTGACAAAGCGGCTAATTCCCGTCATAGCCGCTAGCAGGGTTGCATCCGTAAAAGCAGCGGGCGGTGTGGTGATTTTTTCTTGAACTTGCCCTTTCGTGCACCATAATGCGTCTGCTTTATTTAGCTTTGGCAGCGTGTTTTGGTTTTCTTCATCTGAATCTTGGCTTTTTGCTTTGTTAGGTAGAAGAGCTTTCCAACCGAGTGAAATAGGTGTATTTCCTTTTGCTTCAAAGTGACCACCTTCGATTTCCAATTTAATATAAGACGCGAGGTAATCGTATTCTGGGTAAAACTGCATTAGGTATTGTCGGGCAATCAGGTTAAATACCAAGGCTTCGGTTTTGGATAATGAAGCTGTTTTGTATGCTTGCGTCGTTGGGATGATCGCATGGTGAGCGGTAACTTGTTTATCATTCCATACTTTGCTTTTGTACGAGGCGTCGGCGTTTTCCGCGCCTTGTTGTATTTCACCGCCCGAGCGAGCGAGTGCCGCAATGATCGCAGGTGCGTCTTTGTGTTGTTGGGTTGGTAAATAACGACAGTCTGACCTTGGATAAGTGATCATCTGATGGCGTTCATACAGTGTTTGGCAAATATCCAATACTTGCTGAGCAGAAAGGGAGAAGGCTTTGGCAGCATCAATTTGCAGTGCAGATAAACTGTAGGGCAATGGCGGCGCTTGCTTTTTTTGCTTGTAGTTGGCGTCAATCACAAGCGCTGGTTTATTACTGATGCGATTGGCAACATTTTGTGCAAGCGGTAAGCTCAGCACTCGATTTTCTTCATCCATATAGGGTTGGCAAGACTCGCTTGGCAGCCATTTTGCTTGGAACTCAATGCCTTGATGAGTTTGTACGCTTGCCCATACCTGATAAAAATCTTTTGGAACAAAAGCTTCTCTTTCTTTGTCTCTGGCAGCAACAAGACCTAATACTGGGGTTTGCACTCTGCCTATCGATAAAACGCCTTGATAGCCTGCTTGTCGTCCTTTAATGGTATAAGCGCGCGTTAGATTCAAGCCAAATAACCAATCAGCACGAGCACGGCCAAGTGCCGATCGCGACAAGGCCGAGAATTCACTGTTGGAGCGTAAGTTTGACAACGATTTTTTGACAGCAGAGGGTGTTAAATCATTGATTAAAAGACGCTGCGTCTCTTTTAGTTTTTGATTCGAAACTTTGGTGTAGTGAAGGACTTCGTCGACTAAAAGTTGTCCTTCTCTGTCTGGGTCTCCAGCATGAACAAGGTGTGTCGCTTTTTTGATGAGCTTCTTCAGAATGCCAAGCTGCTTTTTGGTATTGGTTTTTTCTTGCCACTGCCATTCTGTTGGAATAATGGGTAAGTGATCTATATTCCAGGCTTTAAAAGCAGGGTTGTATTTATGAGGTTCTGCTTGTTCGAGTAAGTGACCTATGCACCAACTGACGCAATCCCCATTTGGCAGCCAAATACAGCCTTCTTCTTTTTTCTGAGGTGACGGTAGGGCGGCTGCAATGGCACGTGCAAGGCTGGGTTTCTCTGCAATATAAAGAATCATAGATACACTTACTGGTTATATATACAGTAAGTGTATCTAAGAGCAAGGAGCGTGGCTAGAGTAAACTGCTATTTTATCGGCACGACTAATACGGGAACCGTACTGCTGTGTATGACTTTATTTGCAGTAGAGCCGAGAATCATTTGCCCTAATCGACTGTGCGTTCTGCTGTTCATAACAATCAAATCGGCATTCTGAGCTTTTGCTATCTGTTGAATGCAGTCTGATGGAGCACCGCTGGTGATGAGTGTCTCAGGCGGGTGTTCTAAAGTAGAAAGTTCTTCCGCATGCTGTTGCATATAGTTGCTCAGCATTTTTTCCATACGGCTATGGATGTCTTTTTGGGCATCTTTGCGCATAGTAGCGATTACTTCTTCAGAAATATAGTTGTTGATCATGTTGGATGCTTGAGCATTTAGCGGTTCCATTACATGCATTAGTATTATTTTTGCTTTGTGTAAATTGGCTAAATTCAATACAAGCTCCATGGCAGCTTGTGTTTGGTTTTCTAAATCGCAGGCGTAAATAATAGTGTTTATTTTAGGTAGCATGGCAAGATCCTCTTTTTATGTACTGATAGCTTATTCCTTTTAGCTTTTTCTTTTCTGACCTATGTCAATCATCATGTTACTTGGTTCTTTTATAGAGTCTGATACGTTGCGAGAGTGTTGTTGATTGATATTGTTAGCGAATAAAAAACAGCTTATGGATGAGAAAAAGATAAAGCCAACAAACAGTATTCCCCAATAATCGGTTGTTTTCTTAGTGCAGTTGTATCTTTTGGTGGACGGAACAAAGCTTTTGGTTTTCATTGTGCGCTCCAGAATGAGTAACTAACCACTTAATGATAATGAATATCATTTAATAAATCTATGGGGTTAATAGATAAAGTTTTGATAGGGAAGATTTAAGGCGCGGAATATCTTCTGAGTTTCTGGCTATGTTATGATGTGCGCTCAATTTTATAGGCAATGAATAAGAGAGTGTAATCATGTCAGAACTGTCTTTCGACTCGAATGAAGCAAAAATCGCATACGGCATTGGTCGTCAAATTGGTGATCAACTACGCGGTAGTGATCTTGGTGAGTTATCATTAACACATCTTTTTGCAGCGATTGAAGATTCTTTGAATCAAGCTGAAATGCGCGTTCCCGGCGAGCAGCTAGAAGCCGCTTTTGCTGAGCTTCAGCAAAAAATGGAAGAAAAAAGTCGTGCAGCGTCTGAAGACACAGTAAAAGCGGGCGAAGCATTTCTTGCAGAAAACAAAGCAAAATCTGGTGTTCAAACGACTGAAAGTGGTTTGCAGTTTGAAGTGCTTGAAGAAGGCACTGGTGCGACACCTAGCCGTGAAGCAACTGTTCGTGTTCATTACGAAGGTCGTTTGCTTGATGGTCAAGTATTTGACAGCTCAATCGCCCGTGGCGAACCCATTGAATTTCCACTAACTGGCGTTATTGCTGGTTGGACAGAAGGTCTTCAGTTGATGAAAGAAGGCGCGAAACATCGTCTTACGATCCCTGCTGAATTGGCGTACGGTGCTCAAGGCGCTGGTGCAATGATCCAACCTCATTCTGTTCTACAGTTTGATGTTGAGTTGATCGCGGTTGTTTAAGTTGTTTTAAACACAAAAAAGCGAGCGATCCTAAAATGGTCGCTCGTTTTTTTTTATGTTATTAACAACCGATTACTGTTTTAAATTTCTCTTATCATGCGGATGTGCATTTTTCCCGCTTCTAGAAAGATTTTACCATCCGTGTGGAAATTTTGTTTTTCATAAAAAGTTTGTACATCAACTTGAGCGTGCAAAAACACCGTTCTAATGCTCATTTCTCTAGCCACTTTTACTGCTCTGTTTAGCAGCATTTCACCGTAGCCCTGATGGCGATAAGCGGGCAAAACAGCTAACCGTCCGATTTGTCCATCCTCAGTTAATCGGCAGGTTCCCGTCGGAACGGCCGTGGTGCCAAAAGAGACAAAGTGAACGGCTTCTTTATCATGCTCGTCCCATTCGTCTTTGGGGTCTATGCCTTGCTCAATAATAAAGACTTGCTTGCGCACGAAGGTGAGTTGGTCTGTGCTGCTGTTCCAGTCTGATGTTAATACTTTCATGTTGTCCTCTTATTCTTCTGGCGCGACAAGCTCGATGATACCTTGCTGGCAAATTAGAAATCGCACGAGAGGCTCTAAATCTTTATTTTGATTTAAATCCAACCCTGAAAAATCAAACTCAATTTGATCTGTAATAGCTTGAACGAAAGGCGCTAATTCATTGCTGATTTCTAGACTCTCGCCATTGCAAAAAACGCGCATGGTATTGTCATTGGTTAACAGATAGTAACAAATGCGAGCATCGCCAGGGCGAATAAAGGTTTGCCCTTGTATGGCGCTTTCAAACGCTTCATTTAGCTCTTTACCATTCAATGGTGCCAAATATTCAGGGTATTTGCTTTCGCTCATGGTTTCACCTAACCAGTTTGCCAATAAGTCTGGTTGATTGATTAAGCGAGTAAGTTCTGCCTGTAAATAAGCAATATCGTCTGAATGAATTTGCGCGTTGTGCTCTCGTTTACCCGTTTCTGGTGCCGCAAAACGATCTTTTACATTGACTGTTTCGCATAACTTATCTCGAACGCCAGTTAATGCATCTTGCAAGCTAGGCGCACGGAAACCGATGGAGTAAGTCATGCAATCATCATCCATAGCGCGGCCATTGTGGGCAAAATTAGGCGGTAAATATAAAATATCGCCTGCTTCAAGCACCCAGTCCATGTCTGGGGTGGCGTTGAAATTATCTAAAATATGTAAGGAAATATCTGAAATAGCGGTATCTTGGTACTCTTCCGGTGCGAGTACTTGCCAGCGGCGCTTCCCAGCAACTTGCGCTAAGAATACATCGTATTGATCATAGTGAGGGCCAACACTGCCGCCTTCGGTTGCGTAGCTGACCATTACATCGTCTAAACGCCAGCTTGGTAAAAATTGAAATTGTTCTTTTAGTGTCTGGATTTCAGGAACCCAATGATCGACCGCTTGAACCAGTAGTGTCCACTCTTTTTCAGGTAAAGTTGCAAAAGTACTTTCATCGAATGGGCCTTGTTGTGTTTCCCACGGTGTTTTTCCATTTTCGATAACAATACGTGACTCGACTTCTTCTTCCATCGCCATGCCTGCCAGTTCATCGGCTTCCAGTGGCACGTTAAAATCTACTAGACCAGCACGAATGAGCAGTGGTTTTTTTTGCCAGTACTCATTCAAAAAGGTTTGCGCTGTCATGCCGCCAAGAATCGTTAAAGGCGTCGTTAGATCTGTCATAGGTGGCTCACGAAAATAAAAAATTAGTTTGGAATACAAAGACAAAAAAGAGCCGATAAATCGGCTCTTTTTTGTGGTTTCTTAAAAGCTAAACTTAGTTACGGATAGCTTTCGCTTGTGCAATGGCATTACCAATATAAGTGCCTGGTGTTAATGCTTTTAGTTCTGCTTTTGCTTGTTCAGGCATGTCTAGCGTCTCAACAAAGGCTTCAATCGTCGCTTGGTCGATCGTACGGCCACGAGTTAACTCTTTTAGTTTCTCGTATGGAGACTCAATGCCGTAGCGACGCATTACCGTTTGAATTGGTTCAGCCAACACTTCCCATGCAGCGTCCAAGTCCGCGTTTAGACGAGGCGCATTGATTTCAAGTTTGCTGATGCCTTTGAGCGTGGATTGGTAGGCAATTAAACTGTGTGCCAAGCCAACACCTAGGTTACGCAATACCGTTGAATCCGTTAAGTCACGCTGCCAGCGAGAAATTGGCAACTTCGCGCTTAAGTGGCCCATGATGGCGTTCGCAATGCCCAAGTTACCTTCGGAGTTTTCGAAGTCAATCGGGTTAACCTTGTGTGGCATGGTTGATGAACCAATTTCACCTGCAATCGTTTTCTGTTTGAAGAAGCCCATAGAAATATAGCCCCAAACATCTCGGTCGAAGTCGAGAAGAATGGTGTTGAAACGACACATAGCATCGAATAATTCTGCGATGTAATCGTGTGGCTCTATTTGAGTTGTGTATGGGTTCCAAGTCAAACCAAGAGACGTCACGAACGCTTCGGCGTGAGCTTGCCAATCGACGTCCGGATAAGCGGAAAGGTGAGCGTTATAGTTACCAACCGCGCCGTTTATTTTGCCTAAAAATTCAATTTTTTCAATTTGTGTCAGCTGGCGACTAAGACGAGCTGCCACGTTGGCCATTTCTTTGCCTACCGTTGAAGGAGAGGCGGTTTGTCCGTGTGTGCGAGACAACATAGGTTGTTCCGCGTGCTCAATCGCAAGGTCTTGAATGGCTGTAATAATATTTTTCAGTTCTGGAACAATGCCTTCTTCCAGCGCTTCACGAAGCATTAATCCGTGAGATAGGTTGTTGATGTCTTCTGACGTACAAGCAAAGTGTACAAATTCAGAGACAGCCGCCAATTCTACGTTGTCAGCCATTTTATTTTTAATAAAATATTCAACGGCTTTGACATCGTGATTGGTGGTTTTCTCAATGTCTTTAATGGCTTGAGCATCTGCTTCGCTGAAGTTGTTTGCCAATTGATCCAAGAAAGCGCTCGCTTCATTGCTCAATGCTGGAACTTCGATGATTTGTGGGTGCTTAGCAAGCGCCTGTAGCCAGCGAACTTCGACTATGACTCGCATACGTAGCAAACCGTACTCGCTCACAGAGCGACGTAATACGTCCGTTTTCGATCCGTAACGACCGTCGATAGGGGAAATTGCATTTAAGCTAGTTAGTTCCATTGAGATAACGCCTCGAACATGGTTTTCAGGGAGCGGCTATTATAGGCAAAAGGGCTGAGGTAATACAGGGATTCGGGGAATGTATCGACATAAAAAAGCCCGGATGCCCATTAAATAATAAATATTTAAAGGGCATCCGGGCTTGGTTTTACAAAGATCTTTTTAATTTATAGAGACGCTAATGCTTGGTTGAAGGTGTTACTTGGACGCATTATCTTAGTCACTTCTTCAAGATTAATATGATAATAACCAGATAAACCAGCAGGCTTGCCTTGTACCGCAGCCAGTTCAGTAACGATGGCTGTTTCTTTCGCTGCTAACACTTTTGCCAAAGGTGCAAATTTAGTAGCAAGCTCCGCATTCTCTGTTTGAGTAGCCAATTCTTGAGCCCAGTACAGAGCTAAGTAGAAATGGCTACCACGGTTGTCGATTTCGCCAGACTTACGAGAAGGAGACTTGTTGGTGTCTAATAATTTACCGGTTGCTTTGTCTAGGCACTTAGCAAGAATAATGGCTTTCTCGTTGTTGTGCTTGATACCAAGCTCTTCAAAAGACACAGCCACGGCCAGGAATTCACCTAGTGAATCCCAACGAAGGTGGTTTTCTTCCATAAGCTGTTGAACGTGCTTAGGAGCAGAACCGCCAGCGCCCGTTTCATACATGCCGCCGCCTTCAAGCATTGGAACGATAGAGAGCATTTTCGCAGAGGTACCTAATTCCAAAATTGGGAATAAATCCGTTAGGTAGTCACGAAGAATGTTACCTGTCACTGAAATAGTGTCTTCGCCACGAATGATGCGCTCCATAGAGAAACGAATCGCTTCGTTGTAAGACATAACACGAATGTCTAGACCGTTTGTATCATGGTCTTTTAGATACGTTTCAACTTTATTGCGAAGCTGATTATCGTGAGGACGATTTTCATCCAACCAAAAAACAGCAGGTGTATCAGACTGGCGAGCACGAGTAACGCCCAATTTCACCCAATCTCGGATTGGAGCATCTTTCGTTTGGCATGCGCGCCAGATATCGCCTTTTTCAACAGCGTGTTGCATTACAATATTGCCGTTAGCATCAACAATACGCATTGTGCCGGCGGCTGCAATTTCAAACGTTTTATCATGAGAGCCGTATTCTTCTGCTTTTTGCGCCATTAGGCCAACGTTTGGAACCGTACCCATAGTGACGGGGTCGAACGCGCCATTGGTTTTACAAAAATTAATCGTTTCTTGGTAAATGCGAGCGTAAGTGCTGTCTGGAATAACGGCTTTAGCGTCATGTGCTTTACCGTCACGTCCCCACATTTTACCGGAGTTACGAATCATTGCTGGCATAGAGGCATCAACAATAACGTCACTTGGCACGTGTAGGTTAGTGATGCCTTTGTCTGAATCAACCATGGCTAATTCTGGACGAGTATCGTAGCAAGCTTGGATGGCTTGTTTGATTTCTTCTTGTTTCGCTTCTGGTAGTGTTTGGATCTTATCGTAAACACTGCCTAGACCGTTGTTAGGGTTCACACCTATTTCTTTAAACAATTCACTGTATTTTTCGAAAACGTCTTTGTAGAAAACTGTGACAGCGTGGCCAAATACGATTGGGTGAGACACTTTCATCATGGTTGCTTTTAAGTGCACAGACCACATGATGTTGTCTTTTTTCGCTTCTTGTAGGGATGCTTCGAAGAAAGCGCGAAGCTTGGCGCAGCTGATGTTCATGCTGTCTAGTATTTCACCTGCGAGAAGTGGAAGTGATTTCTTCACTTCAATTGAACCGTCCTTTCCAACGAATTCAATCTTAACCGTTTGAGCAGAATCCATTGTTACGGACTGTTCAGAAGAGTAAAAATCACCATCGCGCATATAGTCGGCGTGAGATGTTGATGTTTTGCTCCATTTACCCATTGAGTGAGGGTTTTTACGAGCGAAGCCTTTTACGGCGGCAGGAGCGCGTCGGTCAGAGTTACCTTGGCGTAGAACAGGGTTTACCGCGCTGCCCAATACTTTAGAGTAACGCGCTAATATGTCTTTTTCAGCGTCAGTTTGTGCATTTTCTGGGTAGTCAGGAAGGTCGTAGCCTTGTGCTTTAAGCTCTTTGATGGCCGCATACAGTTGTGGCAAAGAAGCACTGATGTTAGGCAGTTTTACAATATTAGCTTCAGGAGAGGCGGTTAGATCGCCTAAGAATTTCAAACCATCTTCCGCTTGCTTATCTGCAGGCAATAGGTCAGAAAAAGAAGAAATAATACGGCTTGCCAAAGAAATGTCAGTCAGTTTAAGTTCGATGTCTGCTTCTTTTGCGAAAGCGCCAAAGATAGGAAGCAAAGACGCTGTAGCAAGTGCTGGTGCTTCATCGGTTAACGTGTAGTAAATGGTTTGTTTCGACATGTAGTTCCCCTTACGTTTTAGACTGTTTTATAGTTAGCCTATTGAATCTAAGATGGCTTTTAGCCGCCATTCTCTATTTTAATTTTTTAAACAGAAAACGAGTTCACAGGTTAAAAATTTGCTCAATATAGTACCTAAAAAACGCGGCTAGAGATATCGGCTCTATTGTATACTCGAAATTGATTTCAGTTATTCAATATCCAGACACAACCGCTTATTCTATTTTTTCGCCTCTATTTAATAGGCATAAAAAAAGACCCGATGGGTCTTTTAAGTACTAATTGCGTGACTCTAACGCATTCAGTAATGCTTTTCTTTTAAATATCAAATGCCAGCGTTTACCACCAAGTTGTCGCCATAACATCGCGGCTCGAATACCAGACATTAGGATGGCTCGAACTTGGTTGGCCACCTGTGGCTGCTGTAAGAACCGACTGTCGCCATGTACTTGAATACGAAATGACAATTTGCTCAAAGTATCTTGGTACATACCTGAAATTGAAGCGAGCATGTTTTCATGTAATACGCTGTCGTAATGTGCTTTCTTTTGCTCGATTTGAGCAATTTTTTGACCAATAAGAGGTAGCATGTTGGGCGCTTTAGACAGCTTATGTTCAAGGTGAATCAAACTAAGGGCGTATCTTAGTGTGTCAGGGTTAACACTGCTGCGTTCTTTGCCTAGGGCTTGTCGAGAGATTTTCCTTCCTAGGGCTAGATTACTCTGACAATCCCATTGGCCGCCATAAACATCTTCGGTAGAGGCGGCATTAACCATTAAAATACTGTCTAACATCGGCTGTAGGCTGGCGTTATCTACTTGCCCTGTTTTTGCCAAAATAGACACCAATTCTGCCGCTTGAAAAACAGCGGATAGGGCGATGGTTTGCTCTTTTTCTCTACTACTCACGTATTTTTCTCTCAATTACTTAAGGTGATAGGGATTCTGGAAATTATTTATTAAAAGCAACGTTGATGATACCGCCGCCAAGGCAGCGGTCGTCTAGGTAAAAAACCACGGATTGGCCCGGTGTGATGGCACGTTGTGGTTCAACAAAAGACACTTCAACCCGACCATCGGCCAATTCATTAATCGTACAATCTTGATCTGGCTGACGATAGCGACACTTTGCTTTACATGTTAGTGGGAGTGTTGGTTTTTTTCTGGCAACCCAATCAAAATTATCGGCAATTAAATGCGTCTTAAATAACGACTCATGTTGTCCACCCTGGGTAACGATTAAAACATTCCGTTCTAAATCTTTTTCAACCACATACCAAGGATCATCAGAGTATTTAGCCAAACCGCCAATGCCTAAACCTTGGCGTTGACCAATTGTGTGATACATCAAGCCATGGTGGCGAGCGATTTTGTCGCCTTCTAGTGTCTCAATGTTACCTGGTTGTGCTGGTAGATATTGTTCTAAGAAGTCTTTGAAGCGACGCTCACCGATAAAACAAATACCGGTACTGTCTTTTTTGTTGTGAGTGATAAGGCCAAATTCTTCAGCTAAGCGGCGGACTTCTGTTTTTTCCAGTTCTCCAACCGGAAAGAGTGTTTTTGCTATTTCATCTTTACCCACAGCGTATAAAAAATAACTTTGATCTTTGTTGCCATCTAAGCCTTTCAGAAGAAGCGGCTCGCCGTCTTTTTCGCCACGACGAACGTAATGCCCCGTTGCGATGTAATCAGCGTTCAGTGCCACAGCGTACTCTAGGAAAGCTTTAAATTTGATTTCTTTGTTACACAGAATATCTGGATTAGGGGTTCGGCCTGCTTTGTATTCTTCTAAAAAATGTTCGAAGACATTGTCCCAGTATTCTGATGCAAAGTTTGCGGTATGAAGTTTTATCCCCAATTTGTCCGACACGGCTTGAGCGTCGGCAAGGTCATCTATTGCCGTACAATATTCTGTGCCGTCGTCTTCGTCCCAGTTCTTCATGAATAGGCCTTCAACCTGATAACCCTGTTGTATCAGTATAAGGGCTGATACGGAGGAATCGACGCCACCAGACATACCCACAATGACTTTTTTATCGTGATTGGCTGGTTGATCTGTTAGGTATAGACTTTCTTTCATGACCTGTTTTTTCTCGACTGTTAATTTAGTAAAACGAAGAGGCGTAGCCTCAGTGAATTGGATTGCACATTGTACTTCATTTTTGTAAGGTCGGCACAGGCGACAAGTGCTGATCTGACAAGAAGGATAAGGAAATAATGGGGTTGTTTAACGAATCTTCAATGCACGTTTTAATTAATGGGCTGCGATGCGGTAAAGCCATGATTTCGTCATAAGTTAACCAATGACGAGAGACAATATCGTCGTCAAGTGGTTCATAGGTATCGTTTACCGGCTCACATAAAAAACACAGGCGATGATACGTGTCTGCACCGTTGAAAGGCGTGAAAGCGTACATGCCTAGTAAGCCAATGGGTTTGACAAGCCAGCCTGATTCTTCCCGTGTTTCTCTGATCACGGCGTCGATGGCGCTTTCGTTATTTTCGATGTGTCCGGCTGGTTGATTTAGGACGAGTTGGCCGTCTTGCCATTCCTTTATCATGAGGAACTGTTGGCCTTTTTTCACTAACGCTGCGACGGTTAGGTGAGGAAGTTTTTCTCTTTCTTTGTTCTTCAAATTGAATGACCTCTTTTAACAGGGTTTCAGTTGGCTCTATGTAGTTCCACTGCCCAACTGGCGTATTATCAAGAGTATACGGACCAATGGCGTAGCGAATTAACCTCAATGTGGGAAAGCCAACGGCCGCTGTCATTCGGCGTACTTGTCGGTTTTTACCTTCGCGAATTTCTAAGGATACCCAACTTGTAGGGATGTTTTCTCTGTGCCGAACAGCGGGTATTCTGTTCCAAAGATCTGGTGCAGTCATGCGTTCTGCTTGGGCGGGTTTGGTGAGTCCATCTTTTAATTCAACGCCTTGCCTTAGTTGTGCCAATGCGGAATCTGATATTTCACCTTCTACTTGAGCCCAATAGGTTTTAGGAAGTTTGAAATCGGGTGATGCAATAACATGCTGTAAAGCCCCTCGATCAGTCAATAGTAATAATCCTTCCGAATCAAAGTCGAGTCTGCCTGCAGGGTAAAATTCTGGCGCTTCAATGTACGCTGCTAGCGTAGATTTATCACCTTCTGCAGAGAACTGGCTTAGTACACGAAAAGGTTTGTTAAATAGAATTAAGTTAGAAGACATGTGCTCAGTGTATGGTTAGAGTGGATAAAAGAGACGAAAATATGTGGTCGAGTAAAATTATCTTACTTCTCATGATGAGAGGTAAGATAACAAATCCATACGGGGATGGCGACGCGATTTATTTTATGCAGGTTGAATGTTTGGGCTACTTATTTGAGCATCCTCTTTTTCGGCATCTGTCGGGTTAATTTCTATCGCGTGCAGGCCTCTTTCACCGGGCTCGACATCAAATGTCACCGGTTGCCCGGCTTTTAATGTTTTGTACCCTTCAATGTTGATCGCAGAATAATGAATGAATAAATCTTCATTAAAATCCTCTGACACAATAAATCCATAGCCTTTCGCATTGTTAAACCACTTCACTGATCCGTGATGCATGAGTTACTCCTTCTCCACTCAGTCGATGTTTGCCCGTGTGCTATCGAACCGTTTGTCAATAAATAGGTAGTGATGGCCATAGGCGCCCTATAAACATAGCCCGGATAGCGTAGATTACTAAATAGGTTCAAATTGTCTTTAACGAATCGATGATAGAATTTTGTCGACTAACATTGATTACGTATGTGACCACCCCAATAAAAGCGTAGAAGGCATTTTGGTATTTGTAAAATCCAAGTGGTAGTCTGTAACGTATAAGAAGTCGTATATTAAGTAGTAATGCGCCAGATTTGGCAAATTATGTGAAGAATTGTAGCCTCAGAGGCATGGGATGATTGTAGATCAGAAAATTAGACTAGTATCAGAAGAAGATGAGCAACAGGGGCATTCCAGTATTGCGATTGCTCCAGAAGAAACCGAATTAAAGCCACCTTCGATGTATCAGGTAGTTTTATTTAATGATGATTATACGCCAATGGACTTTGTCGTATTTATTTTACAGCGTTTTTTCTCTATGGAAGGGGAGAAGGCTAATCAGGTCATGTTAGAAGTACATGCAAAGGGGAAAGGCGTTTGTGGTGTTTACCCTTTTGATATTGCTGAAACGAAAGTAGCAATGGTACAACAGTTCGTGGAACAAAATGAGCACCCCTTAATGTGCGACCTACAAAAGGTTGACTGATTCAGAGTGAGGGCATAGCAATGTTAGATAAAGAACTAGAACAGACCCTGAATACGGCTTTTAAAGCGGCGCGCGACAAGCGCCATGAATTCATGACGGTAGAGCATTTATTGTTGGCTCTTATTGAAAACAGCGCAGCCTCAAGTGTACTTAAGGCATGTGGTGTGAATTTAGAAACCTTGGGTAAGGAGCTTGAGGAGTTTGTTGATAGTACAACACCGCTAATTCCTGAGGATGATGACGAGCGCGAAGTACAGCCTACTTTAGGCTTCCAACGCGTACTTCAACGTGCGGTTTTTCATGTTCAATCTTCTGGAAAGCGAGAAGTAACAGGCGCTAACGTGCTGGTGGCTATTTTCAGCGAACAAGAAAGCCAAACGGTTTACCTGCTGAAACGCCATGGTGTGGCGCGTATTGATGTTGTCAATTATGTGGCGCACGGTATTTCTAAAACGGGCGAGGCGGCTTCTCAAGACATAGATCAAGAGGACGAAGCGGAAGACACGACAACGACACCGCTTCAAAAATTCGCGACCAATCTTAATGAAGAAGCCAAAGCAGGTAAAATCGACAAACTGATTGGCCGAGAGTATGAAGTTGAGCGAGTGATCCAAACACTGTCTCGTCGACGTAAAAATAATCCGTTATTAGTTGGCGAATCGGGCGTGGGTAAAACCGCGATTGCTGAAGGTTTGGCGAAGCGCATTGTAGATGGGCAAGTGCCGGATGTTATTGCTGATGGTATTGTCTATTCATTAGATCTTGGTGCTTTATTGGCCGGAACGAAATATCGTGGTGATTTCGAAAAACGCCTTAAACAACTTTTGGGCGAATTGAAAAAACTCCCGAATGCGATTTTGTTTATTGATGAAATTCATACCATTATTGGCGCTGGTGCGGCTTCTGGTGGGGTGATGGACGCGTCTAATCTGCTTAAGCCTGTATTGAGTTCTGGTGGTTTACGCTGCATTGGCTCGACGACTTTCCAAGAGTTTCGTGGGGTGTTTGAAAAAGACCATGCCTTAGCACGTCGTTTCCAGAAAATTGATGTGAACGAGCCAAGTGTTGATGATACCTATCAGATTTTGAAAGGCATTATTGGCGCTTTTGAAGAGCATCATAAAGTGAAATATGAAGAGCCTGCTCTATTGGCGGCCGCAGAGCTTGCTCAGCGCTATGTGACAGATCGTCATATGCCTGACAAAGCCATTGATGTTGTGGATGAAGCGGGAGCGTATCAGCGCTTGCAGCCAGAAGATAAACGTAAATCGGTCATTACCGTATCGGATATTGAAGATATCGTCTCTAAGATCGCGAGAGTGCCTGTCAGAGCGGTTAACTCGGACGACAGACAAGTCTTGTCTAATCTTGAGCGCAATCTGAAAATGGTGGTCTTCGGACAAGATAATGCGATTGGTTCTTTGTCAGCAGCGATTAAACTGTCCCGAGCAGGTTTAAAAGCAGAGGAAAAACCAATTGGCTCCTTCCTAATGGCAGGACCAACGGGGGTGGGTAAAACCGAACTGACGAAGCAGTTGGCCAAGCAGTTAGGTCTAGAGTTGATTCGCTTTGATATGTCCGAATATATGGAACGTCATGCGGTGTCTCGATTGATTGGTGCGCCACCGGGGTATGTTGGTTTTGATCAAGGTGGTTTACTAACCGAAGCAGTGACAAAGAATCCTCATAGCGTCGTATTGTTAGACGAAATCGAAAAAGCGCACCCTGAAGTCTTTAACTTGCTTTTGCAGGTCATGGATCACGGTACGTTGACGGACAACAATGGCCGCAAAGCGGACTTCCGCAATGTGATCTTGGTTATGACGTCGAATGCGGGTGCAGAAGAGCTTGCTCGTCGTTCTATTGGCTTCTCGAGCCAAGACAACTCGACTGATGGTATTGAGGTGATTAATCGGATGTTTACGCCTGAATTCAGAAACCGCCTAGACGCAGTCATTCAGTTCCAGCAACTTGATGAACGCATCATCTTTAATGTGGTGGATAAGTTCTTGGTGGAGTTGCAGGCTCAATTGGACCCTAAGGGTGTTCTTCTAGAGGTCTCTGACACAGCAAGAGGTTGGTTGGCGAGTAAAGGTTATGACCGTCAGATGGGGGCTCGTCCAATGGCACGAGTCATTCAAGAGCATCTGAAGAAGCCGTTAGCGGATAAGATACTCTTTGGCGACTTAAGCGAGGGTGGTCATGTGAAAGTGTCTTTGGATGACAAGAGTGACGAGTTGAAGTTTGAAGTGATAAAAGAAGCGGTTGTGTATTAAGTATTAAGGCAATCGTTGAACATAAAAAAACCGGACAGTGTCCGGTTTTTTTATGTCTTACATTTAAACGATTTTAAAAAAGCTTAAATTAACGAGCACGATAAACGATGCGGCCTTTTGAAAGGTCGTAAGGTGTTAGCTCTACTTTTACTTTGTCGCCAGTCAAAATACGAATGTAGTTTTTACGCATTTTTCCAGAGATATGAGCAATTACAACGTGTCCGTTTTCTAGTTCGACACGGAACATGGTATTAGGCAACGTATCAATGATAGTGCCCTCCATTTCTAAGCCTTCTTCTTTTGCCACAATATGTGTCCTATGGTTTTAACTTATATTTAGTAGACGCCGACCATGCCTTATTCGGAGGTCTACAGACGAAGGGAAAAAGCGTTTCTCTTTCGTCAATTGAGCGCTAAATTCTGAAATCATGATGTTTATTTAGCGACGCCTGAATTTTGATCGAGCGTATTTTGCCTAAAAACGCAGCGTAAGGCAAACTTAGTTGTGTTATTGCGGTGTCTATTTTTATGCTAAATGCGTTGTTTATGAGTTTTTTCACCCATGCTTAGCAGGCTTAAGTTTTTTTGTGTGCTTGTTATTAGTTGTTCTAATTTAGTGGAAAATTCTTTTCTTGGTATTAGTTCTGCACCCAGTGACAGTAAATGGTCAGATTCTACTTGGCAATCAATCAGTTCTATGTGGCAGTCTTTTGCGAGTGTGCAAAATGTCTTTAACGCAATTTTTGACGCATTGGGTTGCAGTGAAAACATGGATTCACCAAAAAAAAGTTTTCCCAGCGCGACACCGTAAAACCCACCGGCCAGTTTGCCGTCTAACCATATTTCAATGGAATGGGCATAACCCAATTTGTGTAACTCAATATAAGCATTTGTTATATCACTTGATATCCAAGTGCCTTCTTTGTCTGCTCGTAGGGCGGAGCAATGACCAATTACGGATTCAAATTCTTGGTTGACGGTAAACATCCATGGATTTTTTTTAAGTGCTTTTCTCAGTGAAGTAGATGTGTGGAATTGTTCCGGCCTAAGAACACAGCGTTGCTCAGGGTGCCACCATAAAATAGGGTCTGGTTCACTAAACCAGGGAAAAAAGCCTTTACTGTAAAGGTGTATTAAACGAGTCGAAGAAAGGTCGCCACCAACAGCGGATAACCCCTCAGGGTCCTGTAGCGCTTTATTTGGATTGGGCGTGTCATAGGGTGACTCTGACAATAATATGAGTTCATGTTTTTCGTCAACAGAAGAATCTAGCATTTTCTAATGGCTGTCCTGGGTAATTGTGATTTTGAGATATTATTGCCCTAAAAGGAATTGTGCTGATTATTAACTGCGCCTTAATTATAAGTTTTTTTATTTTAAAAACCACAGGTTCAAAAAATTATGAAAAGTGCTAAAGAATAAAAACTATCTACCGATACTCATAAAAGTAAGGAAGAAAAGATATTCAGCTTGCGACTTATTGACACAATGTTATGCTTAATACGAAAGAATGTGCATGAATAAGTAAAAAACATTGTTCCTCTCGGTCCTTTTTGAACGTTTTTCATCCAACAAAGGGTGTAAAATGAAAAAAAAGAGAAAAAAAGAGAAAAAAAGAGAAAAAAAGTGCAAGGAATGCTTGACCAGTAATGGAAAACTTGGTTTTAATCGGTGCAGTCTCAAATTGTAATTCGAAACAATAATTGGATGCGATGTTGAGAACTACAAGATAATCGGCTTTTTTGGCAATTGTCATAAAAGTGAAACTGATCGGTTTTAATATGCATGCGTCGTTGATTTAACAACGTTTCATGCGTAGATGAAAATCAGTAAATAGGTCTACAAGACCACATAATATAATATAAAGGGGAATCTTGAATGAAAGCGATTAAACTTGCTTCTGTGTTTGCGGTAACTGCTGTTGCAGTTGCTGTTTCTTCAGCTACTTTTGCAGCTGAGCCAGTTTTTAAAGGTACTGCAGGTCTTGAATATCAGTCTTTTGAAGAGGATAGCACTAGTTCTGACCAAGCTACTTCTCGTGGTGAAGTAAATATCATCGGTGATACTGGTGTTGTTTATTTTGATCTTGATATGGAAGGTTCAACCGCTAAAACAAACTCTAGTGGTGCTACTGTAAGAAATGATACTAATGGCAACACTTCTTTCAGTTTAGATGAAATCTACGTTAAGCAAGGTGCTGTTCATTTTGGTGACTTTGATGGCACTATTCTTGATAGCGTTGCTTACAGTGCTGGCGTTGAGCAAGACGAAGACGTTGCTAAAGCAGATTTTGGTGATGACCTAGGTATTCGTTACATGGTTAGCGACGAACTAACTGTTGCACTTGAAATTACTGAAGGTACAAACGTTGGTACATTGGCTGTAGCTTACTCTACTGAAGTTAGCGGTTTGACTCTTGGTGTATCTGCAGGCTATAAAATGTCTGATGATAATCTAGATGACCAGCTTTTAACTGTTGGTATTAAAGCACCTCTTGGTATGGCTACTTTCTCTTCATTTGCTCGTGTTGGTTCTATAGCTGATGCAGACATCATGCATTATGGTGTAGGTCTAGACTTACCAGTTACTGAACAGTTAACTCTTGCTGCTCAGTATTACACTAAAGATGGTGAATCTGCGGTAGGCACTGATGAAGTTGATCAAGGTATTGCTGAAGTAACTGCTTACTATGCAGTTGGTGATGTTAAATACTACGCATCTTACGTAGATTTTGAAGCTGATGGCTCTGATACCTCTGTAGTTGGCGCTAAAGTTTCTTTCTAAGACTTTTATTTAGAAGGCTTTCTTTACAAGGAGAAAACCTTTCTTAGTCAAAGCGAAAGCCAGCCCTTTGGGCTGGCTTTTTTTATGGTAAGCTTAGCGAACTTGTGACTCCGCTTAATGGGGTATGTTTTGTTTTGATTAGCATAAAATAGGAAGGCGCGTTGTGTCAGAAGAAATGAGTGAGTCGGTACGATCACCAATTTGGGAGTTGTTTGCCAAACAAGCGGCGTTTATTGCGGCTTTATTGTTTTTATTCTTTTTTGGTTTGGCGACCTATACCTACAGTCCAAATGATGCTGGTTGGTTCTATTCCGGTAACGGCACTGCCATTCAAAACTCCATGGGGCCAATCGGTGCTACCATTGCGGATTTGACGTCTGGTTTTTTCGGTTCTTTATTTTATTCTTTGCCTCCATTGTTTTTTTGGGTTGCTATTATCATATGGCGTAACCCTCACTCTCTGTTGCCATTAAATAACGCCTTGCTTTGCACTATCGGTAGTATTTTGTACTTATCCTTTGCGTCTGTTTTGTGCTTCTTACACACGGTTGGTGAAACGGCCCTTCAATATGGTGCAGGTGGCATATTAGGCCATGGTTTAGGGAAATTGTTATACGGTTTTATCGGTTACGACGGGGCTACGTTAGTCAGCTTGGCCTTGGTTATTTTGTCTTTTACTTTATTGGCTCAGCTGCATTGGTTGAGTTTGATGGATAGCTTGGGTGAAAAAACGTTTAATTTTGTTATGTTTGTTCGTCAAAGATGGGCAAGTAATCGCGAAGCCAAGGCCAATAAAAAAATAGAAGCAACAGGCGTTGTTTCGGAAGAGGCTGAAGAGCCCGCTATCATCCGAAAAAGAAGAAAGGCGAAATCTGAACCTGTCTCGAGTGAACAACATACTGGTAATGTCCTGTTTGAAGATCCTCAGTTAGAGGGTGCTCTTTCTGAAGACATACCTTTTAAAGGCAGCAGAGATAAAAAATCAAAATTTGCTTTGTCGTCTTTATTCTCAAAATCTAAAAAATCATCAGCTGAAACAGAGTCGCTTAAATCACACGAAGAACCTGAATTTGGTGGCTTAGACACATTATCGGTCGATGATAATGATGGGGTGAATTTTGGCGATACACTGTATATTGAAGAATCTTGGACGGCGCCAAGTGGTAAGCCTCCAGTATCTGATTCAGCCGTGGCTAAGTCTATTCCTTCGAGTATTGATCAAGGTGAGCGTCACGAAGAGGCTTCAACTAGCCTTTCCAAGGAACAAGCAGATGCCATGCTGTTTAATGATAATCCAGCGTCCACAATCCCACCTGCGCATAAGCCCGCATTTCGCACCTTGTCTGAAGCGAAACAACTGGACTCTCTAGGTGGTCCTTCTTCAAATGATGACGAGAGTCGTCAAAATACAAAAGCTTACTCACTGCCAGATCGTTCTGTATTGACTACGCCAAAGCCTAAAAAGGGTGGGTACTCGGAAGACGAATTATTGGCTTTGTCGGAATTATTAGAGCGTCGATTACAGGATTTTGGTGTCAAAGCGGATGTGGTAGAAGTGAACCCTGGTCCGGTTATTACACGGTTTGAAATTCAGCCAGCTCCGGGTGTGAAGGTGTCACGAATTACCAACTTAGCAAAAGATCTTGCACGATCCTTGAGTGTGATGAGTGTTCGTGTGGTTGAAGTTATTGCTGGAAAATCTACCATAGGCATTGAGATTCCTAATCAAGTTCGGGATACAGTGTATTTTGCTGAAGTGATTAACTGCGATGCGTATGATCGATCTTCATCTCCGCTGACCTTGTCTCTTGGTCATGATATCTCCGGTGAGCCTGTTGTCGTAGATTTGGCAAAAATGCCTCATGTTCTGGTGGCTGGTACAACGGGGTCGGGTAAGTCTGTCGGCGTTAATGCGATGATTTTAAGTATGCTGCTGAAGTCCACGCCTGATGAAGTGCGCATGATCATGGTCGACCCAAAAATGCTTGAATTGTCGATTTATGAAGGTATTCCTCACCTTTTAACACCGGTTATTACGGACATGAAAGACGCGGCCAACGGCTTGCGTTGGTCGGTAGATGAAATGGAGCGCCGTTATAAATTAATGTCTAAATTAGGTGTGCGTAATATTGCGGGTTATAACAAAAAAGTGCGTGATGCCATTGAGGCGGGTAAGCCAATTGAAGATCCTTTGTGGCAACCGGAAATGGCGATGTTTTCCGAAGACGGCGTTGCTCGCACGGTTCCGCATTTAGAGTCTTTGCCTTACATTGTGATTGTCGTGGATGAATTTGCCGATATGATGATGATTGTTGGTAAGAAGGTTGAAGAGCTGATTGCTCGTATTGCGCAAAAAGCAAGGGCCGCCGGTATTCACCTAATATTGGCGACTCAGCGACCATCCGTAGACGTTATTACCGGTTTGATTAAAGCGAACATTCCGACACGAATGGCGTTTCAAGTGTCCTCAAAAATCGATTCTCGTACTATTTTGGATCAAGGTGGTGCGGATCAGTTATTGGGTATGGGGGATATGTTGTATCTTCCGGCTGGCTTGCCAACTCCAATACGAGTGCATGGTGCTTTTGTGTCCGACGAGGAAGTGCACGCCGTGGTAGAGGAGTGGAAGCAACGTGGTACACCTAACTACATAAATGATGTAGTGGTGAATCCAGAAGACTTGATGTCCGGTGATGACAGTGAAGATAAAGACGCACTTTATGACGAAGCAGTGAAAATTATCATAGAAACGCGTAAAGCTTCTATCTCATCGGTTCAACGTCGTCTTAAAATAGGTTACAACAGAGCAGCGAATTTGGTTGAAGCCATGGAAGCGGCTGGTTTGGTTGGACCTATGGGAACCAATGGCCAGCGTGATATTTTAATTCCGGAATAAAAAACAATTATTTAAGCCTTTTTTTATAGGCTCTTATTTATAATAAAGTTTTGGAGAAGTATGTTGATAAATAAATTAGTCGCCATGGTTGTATTGAGTATTGTGATCGCTTTCCAAGCGGTGACGATACAGGCGGAAGAGCAAGCAGCAGATTCAATTGAAAATTTATTAGAAAGCAACCGAAATATTGAAGGCGAGTTTCGCCAAGTAACCTACGATGAAAAAGGCAAACAGTTACAGGTAAGTGAAGGTATTTTTCTTTTAGCGAAACCCAATCAGTTTGTGTGGGACAGCGTGACGCCTTTTGCCCAGCGTATTATTTCTGACGGTAAGATGATAACTGTCTGGGATGTGGATTTAGAGCAAGCTACAAAAAGACCATTGTCTGGCGCAGTTGGAAACTCTCCTGCGGCCTTACTGGGGCAGCCTGCGAACCAGGTACTTCCTCATTATAATATGACTAAACTGGGTGAAGAGAAATTTCGCCTTGTGCCTAAAGGTGATCAGGATTTGTTCCAGAATTTGACGCTGTCTTTTAGAAATAAAGTCATTAGTGCAATGAGTATTCTCGATTCGCTTGGGCAAACGACGGTGATTGAGTTTAAAAATGTTGAGTATCATGAAGGCGTTGCCAAAGAAAATTTTGTCTTGGATCTGCCTGATAATGTGGATGTGATTGAAGAAGGTCAGTGATGAAAGATCTTTTTTCCGATGTGCCAGCGGAGGCTTATCAGCCTCTTGCCGCCAGAATGAGACCTTCTAGCCTTGATGATTACATAGGGCAGTCGCATTTGGTTGGTCCAGGAAAACCTTTAAGGAGGATGGTGGAAACAGGACATTGTCATTCTTTTATTCTCTGGGGGCCGCCAGGTGTCGGGAAAACGACGTTTGCGCAATTATTGTCCCATGCCCTTGACGCACAATTTATTGAAATGTCAGCGGTCATGTCTGGTGTGAAAGAGATTCGCGCCGCGGTTGATCAAGCTAAACAATCGCGCATGATGAGCGGTGCTCAAACAGTGTTGTTTGTAGACGAAGTGCATCGCTTTAATAAATCCCAACAAGATGCATTTTTACCTTTTATTGAAGACGGCACTTTCTTATTTATTGGCGCGACAACGGAAAATCCAGCGTTTGAATTAAATTCTGCCTTATTATCGCGAGCGCGTGTTTATCGCTTGAAAACACCTAGCGTAGAAGACATTCAGCTTGTTCTTGTGCGCGCACTACAAAGCCATGAAAAAGGTATTGGCGCTTATTCTCAAGGTGATGGTTTTCAAATTGATGAGTATTTTCTTACGGTGTTGGCTCAAGCGGCCGATGGTGATATTCGTCGCGGTTTAAATTTCTTGGAAATTTTATCTGACCTTGTCGAGCCAGGAACGAAGGTTACCCAAGAGCAGTTGGAAGATGTGTTGGGCGGTAGCGTGCGTCGTTTTGATCGAAAAGGCGATGTCTTTTATGATCAAATCTCGGCGTTCCATAAATCTGTTCGAGGGTCCTCGCCAGACGGTGCCTTATATTGGATGGCAAGAATGCTCGACGGTGGTTGTGATCCTTTGTACATAGCACGTCGCTTGCTGGCCATTGCGTCAGAAGACATCGGCAATGCCGATCCAAGAGCCTTGCAAATAGGCTTGAACGCTTGGGATGTATTTGAGCGCCTTGGTCCGGGAGAGGGCAATAGAGCCATTGCTCAAGCGGCAGTGTATATGGCTAGTGCCCCCAAGAGTAACGCGGTTTACCAGGCCTTTAATCAAGCAATGTCAGATGTGGCAGCGCAACCAAGTTATGAAGTCCCTGTGCATTTGCGTAACGCGCCAACGTCACTGGCTAAAAGTATGGGTCATGGCGATGAATACCGTTATGCGCACAATGAAGAGCACGCTTATGCCGCTGGGGAAAACTATATGCCGGAAGAGTTGGCTAATATGCGTTATTATCAGCCGACTGATCGCGGTTTAGAGAAAAAAATCAACGATAAGTTGGCTTGGTTGTCTGAATTAGACGATCAGAGTCCGCTTCAGCGCTATACTGATTTATTAAGAAAAGATGGTTAACTACGAGAAAAGTTAGTGACAGAAAGCGCTTTATCTTCAAGGAATAAAAAATGATGTATTTTATGATTGCTGTTGGTGGTGCGTTTGGCGCCTTGAGTCGATATGGCATGACAAAATGGATCAGTTCTCATTGGCATTACCACTTTCCACTCGCCACCATGCTGATTAATGTATTAGGTTGTGTGCTCATGGGTGTGGCATTTGTTGTAATTAGTGAGCGAATGCCGTCACTTGAGCCGTATCGTCCTTTGGTTATGGTAGGTTTTTTAGGGGCATTTACAACATTTTCGACTTTTTCGCTGGAAATTATCTCGCTTATTAACATGCAGGCTTGGCTAAGTGCCATAAGCTATTTATTATTAAGTTGTGTTTTGGGGATTGTCGGCTTAGCGGTTGGCATGGCGGTGACTCGCTTGTTTTGACCCATTTATATTTCTGAATTTTTCTAATTTATTTTTATACATTTTTTAAAGGATATTGTTGCCCAGATGTTAGACATTAAAGCATTACGCGCTGACCCAGAAGCCATTGCGGCTCAACTTAAAAAGAAAGGTTATGAGTTGGATGTGGCGACTTTCTCTTCTTTGGAAGCCCGTCGTAAAGCCATTCAAATGGAAACGGAGCAACTGCAGCAAGCCCGAAACTCAGTGTCCAAAGACATTGGTCAAGCCATGAAGTCTGGCGACAAAGACAAGGCTGCTGAATTAAAGGCGCAAACGTCAACGCTAGGTGATGACCTTGAAGCGGCAAAAAACCAACTGACGCAAGTTCAAACTGAGTTTGAGACTTTGTTAGAAGGCATTCCGAATCTTCCTCATTCATCAGTGCCAGAGGGCAAGACTGAAGATGACAACGTAGAAGTTCGTCGTTGGGGCGTGCCAAAGCAGTTTGATTTTGAGCCAAAAGACCATGTTGATCTTGGCGAAGCCATGGGTATGCTGGATTTTGAAGCGGCGGTGAAAATTACCGGTTCTCGTTTTGCAGTGATGCACTCTGATTTGGCGCGTCTACACCGTGCTTTGACTCAGTTTATGATCAATACGCACGCCGATGAACATGGTTATTCTGAAGTCTATGTTCCTTACTTGGTCAATGCGCATTCTTTAAAAGGCACTGGCCAGCTTCCTAAGTTTGAAGCGGACTTGTTTAAAGTGCCGGTTGATAAAGACAGTGGCAACAACGATCTGTATTTGATTCCGACAGCTGAAGTGCCAGTGACGAACTTGGTGCGTGATGAAATCCTAAATGATACCGATCTGCATAAAAAGTTTGTTGCTCATACGCCGTGTTTCCGTAGTGAAGCGGGCAGTTATGGTCGTGACACGCGCGGCATGATTCGTCAGCATCAGTTTGAGAAAGTAGAATTAGTTCACGTTTGCCGTCCAGATCGCTCTGAAGACGTACTTGAAGAGCTTGTAGGGCATGCAGAAGCTATTTTACAGAAGCTAGAGCTTCCTTACCGTACCGTGATTTTGTGCGGTGGAGATCTTGGTTTTTCTGCTCACAAAACGTATGACATTGAAGTATGGTTACCTGGTCAAGGTAAATACCGTGAAATTTCTTCTTGCTCAAATATGTGTGACTTCCAAGCGCGCCGTATGCAGGCTCGCTGGCGTAACCCAGAAACTGGGCGTCCTGAATTGGCACATACCTTGAATGGTTCTGGCTTGGCGGTTGGTCGTACCTTGGTTGCTGTTTTGGAAAATTATCAAAACGAAGACGGCAGTGTGACGGTTCCTGATGTTTTATTGCCTTACATGGGTGGTAAATCGGTATTGAAAAAAGCGTAAGCTGGATTTTCTAATAAAAAAGCCTCTCAAGGAGGCTTTTTTTGTATAAGTGGATATTGGAAATGATGACGGGCAAGGTCTATTTGATTGGTGCGGGTCCAGGGGATCCAGAATTATTAACGTTGAAAGCATATCGCCTGTTAAAAATGGCCGATGTAGTTTTGTACGATCGATTGGTTGGCAAAGACATTATTGCACTTATTCCTGAAACGGCAGAAAAAATGTACGTTGGGAAAGCGAAATCGATGCACAGTCTTCCACAAGAAGAAATTAACAGTCTTCTTGCTATAAAGGCAAAAGAGGGCAACATGGTCGTTCGCCTAAAAGGCGGTGATCCTTTTATCTTTGGGCGAGGTGGAGAAGAGCTTGAAGAGCTCATTGAAGAAGGCGTTCCTTTTGAAGTGGTTCCCGGTGTCACCGCCGCTGCGGGTTGTGCTGCCTATGCTGGCATTCCTTTGACGCACAGAGACTATGCTCAGTCTGTCCGTTTTCTAACGGGGCATCTAAAAGACGGCACCACAGAATTACCTTGGGAAGAGTTGATTCATCCAGCGCAAACTTTGGTGATCTATATGGGCTTAACTGGCCTTAAAGACATCAGTGAGTCTTTGATTCGATTTGGAATGAAGCCTTCTATGCCGGTAGCGATCGTTGAAAAAGGTACGACCAGTGAGCAGCGCGTGTTCACTTCGACGATGAAAGATATTTACGACGTCTCGATAAAAAATGAAGCGAAGTCTCCTGCCTTATTGATTATCGGTGAAGTGGTAACCTTGCATAAAAAGCTAGAGTGGTATGGAAAGTACTAACCCACAAATAGTGTTATATCGATACCTTAGATAAGCCGGATGAGGGAGTCGCGACCGTCATCTGGCGATTGCCATCTGGAGGTTGAATAGAACTATAAGCAGTTTGCTGGTTTTGGAAGGCCTGCGATTTTGGCTGCTAATTTTGGTGGGCTGCCAGGAAAGAGCGTCATCAGATAAATGCTTCGACCTTTTTCTGCGCCTAGTTTTTTTGTCACGGCTTTTACCAGTGGGCGCATAGCAGGTGAGACCTCAAAGTCTTGATAGAATTCTCGTAGTAGGTAAATAATTTCCCAGTGAGCGTCAGTGAGTTTTACATCAACGCCTTTTGCTAAGTGGTGGGCCAGTTCTGGTGTCCAATCTTGCAGATTTAACAAGTAGCCTTCTTCGTCTAGAATCATCGTATTTTCTGTCATTGTGATCACCAGCTTATGTTTGCGTCGGCTGAAAAAGTAATATCGACCCATTCTTCATCAGATAAGGCGATACCAATAGTGGGAAATAAGCCATAAGCCATTGCATCACTTTTCAGGTAGTAGAGCGCAACCTGTTTTTCAGTGATTAGCTTTTTTAGTGCGTCACTATGGTGCGTGGTTCTTAAAATACCTTCTTCAATGAGTAAAATTTGGTCGCCCATTTGTAGGCTATTTTGCCATGTTGTTTCTAGTATTAAAGGGTAAGTCAGTTGGTTTATCTGATGAAGTCGCATAATTAAAACCGGAATACTTGTTGGTATTGTGAAAACATCGATTGCCATTTATCGGAGTCGAGCGATTGAGTACCTTGCCAGATATTGTCGGCTTCTAGCCAAGTGTTCCCGCTTTCTATAAAGACATTGTCTATGTCGTAAAACTCCAACCCTGCTAACAATTTATGAAGGTTTTTACCTTGTTCAATTGTTGGGTCTTGATTTCGTGTGAGAAGCGACAGAGCAGCACCGGACAAACAAAGGTCAACTGGTTGTTCGAAGGTCGCGAAGACCAGAGCAAGGTCTAAGCCTTCTTTACAGGCTAGGCTGGAATAAGGGCTGCTGTTTAGGTGGATTAAGGTGTGTTTCATGACGTTACCTAAACTGAATGATTTTATGCGTAGTGTTCATGAGGTCGACAAGCGTGCCCAAGCCTTCAAGTTGGAAGTGCTCTGCAAGTGAGTGTTGATCCATCTCGTAACGACGACTTTCGCTTTCATTAAGAATGCCGCGCCTTACCGCCGCCGCGATACACAAATACAATGGAATACTGTGTTGTTTGGCTAACGCTTGCCAAGCTTGAGTGAGATTTAGTTCATCTCTAGGAGGCTGTGCGATTTGATTGCCGATTAATACTGCGTCCTCGTAAAAAAATACGCCCTTGATGCTGTCAGGGTGTTTTTTCATGGCGGCCTCGATAAAGCGAAGAGCAGTGTGGCATGCCTTGCTTTGGTATGGCGAACCAGTGATGAGAAGAGTGTACTGCATTAAAAGAAAGCCTTAATAAAACAAGTCTAATGAACGATTTTGCAAAGTTTACACATAAAAAAGGCCGCAGTCAGCGGCCTTTTTACATTGATATGGCAGATTACTAATCGCGAGACATACCAAGAAGTGACAATATGCTTAGGAACATGTTGTACAAAGAAACGTACAAGTTAACCGTCGCTACTATGTAATTTGTTTCACCACCACGAACGATTTGGCTTGTTTGCAGCAAGATAACCGCAGCAGAGAAAAGCGCAAAACCCGCTGAGATGAAGATTTGCAATGCAGGCATTTTAATGAATATACCGGCAATCACTGCGAATAAAAGTACAAAGAAACCAACGGTAATAAAACCATTAAGGAAACTAAAGTCTTTCTTAGAAACAAGTGCGTAAGCGGACAATCCCAGGAATGATAAACCAGTGATGCCCAATGCACTCATAATCATACTTGAACCATTAGAGAAGCTCATATAAATACTAAGGATCGGCCCAAGCGTGATGCCCATAAAACCAGTTAAGGCAAATACGCAAAGAATACCCAGTGAGCTGTTCTTAAATTTGTGTGTTAAAAAGAGCAAACCATAAAAGCCCACTAAGGTAATGATTAGGCCTGGATGGGGTAGGTTGTAAGCCATGCTCATGCCCGCAGTTAAGGCGCTGAACAAAAGGGTTAGCGACAACAGCCCGTATGTGTTGCGGAGCGTTTTGTTTGCCGCTTGTGACGTATGTGTCGACGAGAGGGCTTCTGTGTAACGCATGGAATTACTCCTTTAAAGTTTAAGACTACCAATAGACTTAATATGAGGCTGAAAGTTCCAAAGTTCAAGTGAGATTGTCTATCTAACCAATAAAAACTAAAAAATCCCCATTTTCTTACAGGACGCCTAAGTAAATAGTGCTTTTATGGATGGGAGTGGTGCTTTTATTGATGGGATAGTAGCTTCAAGGTTGTCGTGCTTATGGCAACGGCTTTTGATAGACTATTGAGCTAAATAGGCGAAGCGAGATTTATGTTGGATAACGACTATTCATTACCGATATCATTTTCTATGGCAGCTCAAATTGGGTTAGAAGAAACAGTATTGCTGACTTTTTTGAAACAGCAAGCCTACCTTACTAGTTCTAGTGCTATACGAGTTGAAATGAGCCGTCTCAGTGTTCAATTACCCTTTTGGACGGTACCAATGCTGATGCGCTTACTGGCAAATTTACAAATTAGCCAGCTATTAAGTTTTCAGCGCCAAGAAGAAATATTAGATATCCATTTGGCATCGCCTCAGAAGGCAGCGCAAGCGGTTAAACCCGCTGCGGATATTATGTCAAAAGACGATTCTTTGATGAATAAAATGGACCGATTGCACAAAGCCTCTCGGGATAAGCCTGAGGAATTTACCCCTCAGCCGAAGAGCTATCCAGCCAAGCAACCGGTTCGACAATATGATGCGCCGTCTTCCCCTCCCGTGGTTAACGACCGCCGAGGCGTCACCGATTTTGATTTGTATCTAGAGCAAAAAGAGCGTGCTCGACAGCCGGATCAGTGGCAACCTGAAGAGGCGACATTAGAGCAAATAGCTCAATCTGGCATTGCTCGTGAATTTGCCCTGTCTTTGCAAACTGAGTTTTTGCTAAGAATTAAAGAGCAGCGCAAAAATGTTAGGACTTGGAATAGTGAGTTTTTCAAATACGTAAAACGTCAGTGGCAATACAAACAATCGGATCGGTCTTCATATGAAGGAACCTCAGGCAGTTCAAAATTTACTAAAACCTCTAGAGAGCAAGTTAGTGACGCCCTCAACAACATCCACGACACAGACTGGTGAGTATGGAGGTTATGCCTCAGATAATGGCAATACGACTCGTGGGTCGGGACCAACAGAGGCGGAGCAGCAAACACGCGTTCTAGTGAATATGCTGTTTGCGCGTTTTAAAGCGATTTACACTCATAAGTTTGCATCGGCTTACAGTAATCCAGATGAAGTGAAGCTAGCCAAACGTGAATGGGCGATTGCGCTAAAGGGCTTTCAAGAACCTTTGCTTGCTTATGCCGTTGAGCGCACAAAAGAAGAGCATTCATGGCCGCCAACCATCGCGGACTTTTTGAAACTGATTAGTACCGCTTATAAAGCTTATGGTTTAGCCGATCCTCGTTCTGCGTACCTGGAAGCGTGTGCTTGTCGAACAGATCCTTTGCAATATAAGTGGAGCCATCCAGCGGTGTTTTTTGCTGGCTCTCAGGCTGGCTGGTACAAACTTAAGTCAGAAGAAGAGCGTGTTTCTTGGCCTTTGTTCGAGCAGAGCTATTTGAAAATAGTGGACCGTGTGATTGCTGGTGAGCGTTTGATTATTCCTAAAGTCATTATGATTGAAGATAAGCAAACCCTGAGCGTGAAAGACTTAGCGACCAAGATTGCCAATGATCTATCCGTTGATGAAGAGAAGATTGCACCATTGCTTTATTACACCCAAAAAACCTATGGATCGGGTGTGCGTATTCGTTATCGAGAAATTAGCCAAAAAAAGTTATTAGAAATGGGATATAAAGATAAACTTCCTAAATAGTTATGAGCATTTTTTCTGTTTATATTTCTATTGGATGATATGATTTTATATTAGCAGGATGCTATGAGCACGATTTCATTCTAGGTACGATTGAAATTGAAACAAGGGATAGTTTGGTGAGGTTGTTATGTTGAAAGTATTGATTGTTGATGATCATGATGTGGTTAGTCATGGTATTAGTCGCGTACTGCAAGATGTAAAAGGCGTAGAAGTTGTTGCTGTTGTGCACAGCGGAGAAGATGCCATTATTCAGTCCAAGGCGCTCTTGCCGGACATCATTCTCATGGATGTACATATGCCGGGAATTGGTGGTTTAGGGGCAACGAAAGAAATAAAACGTATTTTGCCAAAAACAAAGATCATTGCGTTATCGGCATTAGACGACAACCTATACCCAGTCAAACTATTAGAAGCGGGTGCGTCTGGTTACTTAACCAAAGGTACCAATACGTCTGAGCTGCTAGAAGCGATTCAGATGGTGGCAAAAGGCGAGCATTATATTTCTAAGACAGTGGCGCAAAAAATGGCGCTGTCCAAGTTTTCCATCGATGGGCAAGGTTCGCCATTGGGGCAGTTGTCAGATCGAGAGTTACAAGTGGCTCAGATGATCGTGGACTGTAAAAAATCCAATGAAATCGCCGAGCATCTAAATGTCAGTCCTAAAACCGTAAGTACCTACCGTACTCGTATTTTTACAAAGTTGAGTATTGAAAGTGACGTCGAGCTTATTCATTTGGCGGTACGTTACAATGTGCTTGGTATGGGCTAGGCGAAAAACGAGGTTTGTTTGAGCCATTCAGAATTTGATCCAAAGCATTTTGTCAGCAACTTAACCACTCGTCCCGGCGTTTATCGCATGTACGATAATAAGGGTGAGTTGCTGTATGTTGGGAAAGCAAAAAATTTAAAAAATCGTGTTACAAGCTATTTTAGAGTGACAGGGTTAACGACAAAAACCATGGCCTTGGTGAGTCGTATTCACAGCATTGAAATTGCGGTGACTAAAAGCGAAACGGAAGCGTTATTGCTTGAGCAAACGCTCATTAAACAGCATCGTCCACCCTACAATATTTTACTTAGGGACGATAAATCCTACCCTTATATTCTTTTAACCAATCACTTTCATCCATCGTTATTGTTTCGCCGAGGCGATAGAACGGACAAAGGTACTTTGTACGGTCCTTTTCCAAGTGGCACCGCTGTTAAAGAAAGCTTGAACACCATGCAAAAGGTATTCAAAGTGCGCCAATGTGAAGACAGTACCTACGCCAATCGATCGCGACCTTGCTTGCAGTATCAGATTAAACGTTGCTCTGGGCCTTGTGTCGGTTTGATCAGCGATGAACAATATGATCTTGATGTTCGTCACGCCCGCATGTTTTTGCAGGGAAAAGACCAAGAGCTCACGACCGAGATTACTTCTCAAATGAGTGCCGCAGCAGCGGACATGGAATTTGAGCGCGCTGCGGAGTTACGTGACCAAGTTATCCAGCTTAAACACATTCAAGAGCAGCAGCATGTTTATGGGCAAACGGGCGAAGCAGATGTCATCGCCTCCATCATTCAGCCGGGCGGGTTGTGTGTTCATGTGATGATGGTACGTAAAGGCAAAGTCGTTGGTAGTAAAAGTTACTACCCTAAAATGCCGATTGAGATCACGGAAGGTGAATTATTGTCGTCTTTTATTGCTCAATTTTACCTTGGAGGTATTCAAGAGTTACCTAAGACGCTTATCATTAGTCATGAACTAGAAGATAGTGATGCGTTGGTGGAAGGTATTTTTGAAACCACTCAGAAGAAAATTGAAGTGTTGAACAATGTTCGAGGTCAACGTGCGCGATGGCTTGAATTGGCGAAGTTAAACGCTGAGCAAGGATTGCAGGCGCGTTTATCCGACAAACGTAACCATTTTAGCCGTATAACTGCGTTGCAAAAATTGTTGGGCTTTTATGAGCCACCAATGCACATGGAATGTTTTGATATCAGCCACTCTAGTGGTGAAGCAACCGTCGCATCGTGTGTAGTGTTTGGGCCTGATGGGCCGGATAAAAAACGCTATCGCTCTTTTAACATCGAAGGTGTAGAGCCTGGCGATGATTACGGTGCGATGAAGCAAGCGTTGATGCGTCGTTATAAGCGCGTTAAAAGTGGTGAGCTTGATGCTCCGGATGTATTGCTTATAGACGGTGGTAAAGGTCAATTAACCCAAGCGGAAGAGGTTTTGAAAGAGCTGGGGTTGGTCAATATCTTTTTATTGGGCGTAGCAAAGGGTGATACTCGTAAGCCGGGTCTGGAAACATTGTACATAGGTTCAAAAGAAGACGAGGTGGTATTACCACCTGATTCCTCTGCCTTACATTTGATTCAGCACATACGAGACGAGGCCCATCGATTTGCAATAAAAACCCATCGCCGTAGACGAGATAAGAAGCGTCGACATTCGGTGCTTGAGGATATTCCTGGAATAGGCCCCAATCGCCGTAAAGAGCTGTTGACTGCGTTTGGCGGTTATCAAGAGTTGTTGTCTGCGAGCCAAGAAAATATTTCAAAGGTAAAAGGAATTAGTGCTAAAAAAGCAGAAGAAATTTACCTTTACCTTCATAAAAGTTAAGTTTGGTTAAGTGTTGGTGCATTTAGCGTAATTATTAGGAATAAAATGAACATACCGAATATTTTGACGTCCGTACGGATCTTCATGATTCCAATCTTAGTGGCTGTTTATTATTTGCCGTGGGAAGGGCGCTATTACGCCTGTGCCATTATTTTTGCTCTGGCCGCCATCACCGATTGGTTGGATGGGTATTTAGCGAGAAAGCTTGATCAGAGTACCGCGTTTGGCGCTTTTTTTGATCCAGTGGCGGATAAACTTATGGTGTCGATTGCCTTGGTTATGCTGGTGGCGAGTTATGCGAATCCACTGCTGACATTGGCCAGTGCCGTTATCGTTGGTCGAGAAATTGTTATATCTGCACTGCGTGAATGGATGGCAGAAATGGGCAAGCGAGCCAGCGTCGCAGTGTCTTATATTGGTAAGCTAAAAACCACGATGCAAATGCTGGCCATTTTCATTCTCCTGGGAAGTCGTCCTGATACTTTGATGGCGCATGTTGGGGAGGCGGTATTAATCGCAGCGGCGTTGTTAACGCTTTGGTCAATGTATATATACTTAAAGGCGGCGTGGCCTGAGCTAATGTCTAAAGAGTCGCACAAAAATTAAACAGATTATGAAAAAGTGCTTAAGTTAGTTATTTATTTGGATTTTTCCCTTGACGTGAAAGCTCAAATACATAGAATAGGCACCGTCTTTTGAGACGCGGGAATAGCTCAGTGGTAGAGCACAACCTTGCCAAGGTTGGGGTCGCGAGTTCGAGCCTCGTTTCCCGCTCCAATCAAAAGAATTTCTGATAGAGGCCGGATGGCAGAGTGGTCATGCAGCGGACTGCAACTCCGTTAACGCCGGTTCGATTCCGACTCCGGCCTCCAAAATCAGATATGCCCGGGTGGTGAAATTGGTAGACACACAAGACTTAAAATCTTGCGCTGAATAAGCGTACCGGTTCGATTCCGGTCCCGGGCACCATTTATGGTGCCTTTTTTTTTGCCTGCACTTTCTTATCTTGCTCAATCCCTAGTAATATCTTCCTGCTTTTTTATTCAGTTCTTTCTTTTTGTTACATATGTTATTTTTTGAAAAATTCAACACTGACATTATACTGCAAGTTTATTGGGTGACTTTTATCTTCAGTTATTAATACGTCTCATCTTCCGAGTGGACAGAGATCGAAGGTGAGCCATCAAATGCTACTTCAATATTGAAGACAATGGGTCGGCAGCAGACTTGGCAGTCTTCAATGTATTCTTGATTTTCCTCTAGTATTTCAATGACGACGTCGATACTTTCGCCGCAATAAGGGCATGAAATGTCTTTTTCTAATAATTCGCTCATCTGAACCTCGTTGCTTTCATATCGTTTTTTGGTGTGTGAAGTTGCTTTGGTGGTCTGTGCTATTGAGTCTAATCCTATTGATGACACTTTCGCTTTGATCATAGATAAGAAGTAGTCTACTCGCTTGTGGGTTATTTAGTTTGTTTGTATCCCTTCTGTTCAAAAATCCACAGTGTTATCTATCTGCTTTCATTCTATTTATGTAACACTGTCGTGATGTTGAACTTCAGATGAGGTTGGTAAAATGATGAAACGTATAAAATACCTATCAGTATTGGCATTGCCTGTGCTCTTGTTCGGCTGCGCTTCCGGGTCTCATGTGGTCACGGGGCAGCAGCGTCCAGAGACTGAAGTAGATCAAGTGTCTGTGTTTGTAGAAGCGCCTGCGTTCGACTATGAAATAATTGGTAGTGTGCGAGCATCGAGTGACAATGGCTTCTCAGAAGCGTCTAGGAAGGAAAAAGCCACTCTAGAGATGCGAGAGCAGGCGGCTAAGATTGGTGCAAATGGTGTGATTCTGGATGGCGTTACGCAGTTGTCGTTTCGACGTTTAGGTACAGGCGTTGGCTTGGCTGTCGGCAGTGGCGGTGGAGTTGGTACTTCCATCGGTTCAAGCTTTTCTTTTCCTACGGCAGAAGTGACTGGAACAGCGATTTATTATGAGTCAGATGTGGTTAAGGCGCTTTGATATTTTCCCTTATTACGGTAAGTGTTTTGGGTTGTCTGTGATATTATTTTTTTGCTCTGTGCTTTTTAAAACAGAGCCGATAAGCAGTGTCCAAAAACGATAAAAACCGATGAGAGAGCGTTATGTCAGGGTTGGAAGAAAAGGCAAAGGGTCGTCTTACGACTAGGACGGTCGCGATGCCAGGGGATACAAATCCTGCCGGTGATATTTTTGGTGGTTGGGTAGTTTCGCAAATGGATATTGCAGCGGGTATATGTGCCGGACAGCGAGCTCAATCTCGTGTTGTAACAGTGGCTTTGGATAGTATGAGTTTTATTCGACCTGTCAAAGTCGGTGATATTCTAGGTGTCTATACGACAGTAGAATCAGTGGGTCGTACGTCGATGAATATTCTTGTTGAAGCTTGGGTTCGTCGTGGCCGTATTGGTCAGCGCGAAAAAGTGACAGAAGGGATGTTTAAGTTTGTTGCGATTGATGAAACAGGCGCTTCGACACCAATACCGAATGAAGAAGATTTACCAGACTATGTGCTTCATGGTTTTGATGACCATTAATTTGATGGGCACTAAATAGGCAAAAAAAAGCGCTTACCGAAGTAAGCGCTTTTTTATGTTGGTACCAGTAGGCGGACTCGAACCGCCACACCCGAAGGCAACGGATTTTGAACTTATACTGTCTTTACAAAAGCCCTTGAAAATCATAGTCTTATGTAGTTATTTAAAGTTGCTATACAACTTACTATACAACTATTTACATAAGAGATTGCCATATGGTAGCAAAATACGAGCGTTTAGCGAAGAGTTTAGCTATTTATAGAGTTAAAAACTCAAATAATTTTTACGCTCGTATACGAGTGAATGGAGTAGAAATTAAGCGAAGCTTAGGAGTGTCAGACGAAGACGAAGCGAAGTTCAGAGCTTGGGAACTCCGTTCCGAACTCGAAAACCGAAATAAGCAAGGATTAGCTATTTTAGCTAATAAAAAAATTTACATTGAAGATATTGTAAATAATGTAATTATTCAGTTAGATAGTAAAAAAACACAGCTACAAATCTATAAAGACTATAAAACAGTCTTTTCAAATTTTATCATTCCATTCTTTAAAAATGTCGAAATCGTTGATTTTACAACTAAAAAAATAAGGGATTATTTTGATAGTCAAGAATTATCTGTCACGAGAAAAAATATTAATAAAACTTGTTTTAAAATGATACTGGAATATTTAGAAGAAGAAAAAATAATTAAGAAAAATGATATTCCTATAATTCCGAAGGTAAAATCTTTTAAAGTTGAGGCAAGAGACGCTTTTAATGATGAAGATTTAAAGATTATTTTAGAGCATCTACCAAACTTTCACGAAATCGAAAAAAATGGACGAAAAGCTAATTTTAAGACTGTTGAATACAGAAAAATACTTAATGAATATTTTCTAATATTATTAGAAACGGGATTGAGGACTGGCGAAGAATTTATAAATTTACGTTTTAATGATATCAAGAAGAAAAAACATTCTTACTACAAAGATGATTTATTGATAGAAAATGATAATTACCTTGTGAAAATCAGCAAAGGCAAGACGAAAAAATATTCGAATGGTCGTGTTATTGCTTTAAGTTCAAAAGCTATTAACTCAATTGTTAATATTGGAAAAATCACACAACAAGATAAAAATATTACAATTGACAACTTTATATATAGTAATAAATTGATTTTAGAAACTTCTTTTAATAAAATCGCAGAATTTAGCGATATTTTTAAACAATTCACAGATTATTTAAAAGAAAGTAATTTAATAAATACTCATTATACTTTATACAGTTGTCGCCATACGTTTATAACAAAAAGACTTATGCAAGGCGTAGATATTTATCTAATTGCGAAATACGTTGGTAGTTCGGTTGAGATGATAGAGAAACATTATGATAATTATAAATTATCACAGCAGGCGCATATAGATAGTTTGACAGATTTTAATCGCAATGAATTAGAATTAAAAGCTATTCTAAATAATGTATCTTATACGGATTATGATGATATACCGCCAGATCCTACGGAAGCTGAATTATTAAGTTTTTATAATCAAGCTGAAGAATTTTTCAAACATAACAAATAACCCCTAAATTTCATTTCCAGAAGGGCACGAAGTGCCTTTTTCTTTTCCCTTTCTCTTTTTTTATATTGATTTGACAGATCAATCAAATATGCTAAATGTATTATATTGCAAGTAGAAGGTTGGGTTCCCCATCCTAACTTGATTTTCTCCGAAAATATGAAATTTAATAAATTAAATTTGAGAGATAGATATAAAATAAAATAACTTTCCGCATTGGCATTTGGATAAGTTTTAGACATAAAAGGGATAGAAAATGGAAAACAAAAATAAAAATAATAGAAGAAAAAGTATTCATATAAGATTAGATGATTCAACTTATGAATTACTAAACGAGCAGAAAAGAAATTCAGGTTTTAAAAGTTGGGAAACTTTAATTATTCATTATATGAATAGCGGAAAAGGCTTTAAATCTGTTTACGTAGATAAAGAAGGACATTCTTTAAAAGTATTAAATCATCTGATCAAATACGGAAATAATTTAAATCAACTTGCAAAAGTAGCAAATGAAAGAAAATCATTAAATGATGATGATCTTAAAAAAATTAAAGATTTTTTAAGTCAAGGTATTAAAGCAAAAAACTATTTTACAAAACACGTAAAGCAAGCGGGAAGGGGGAAATAATGACTATTTTCTCACTAAAACACGAAGCTACAACAATTAAGCAATTAAAAAAAGTTATCAAATATAACAGCAATGACAAGGTAGGATTGAATAATACAAACAATCCAAGATTAATTTCTGTTAGTTCTAACTGTGGTTATTGTTCAAATGTAAACGACGAAAACGAATATAACCAGCTCGTAGAGAACTTTATTTTATCAGTTGATGCTAATTCACAACTATCTAAAAATTCACGTCAAAAATACCTATACGAGCATTCTGTAATATCATTTTCAAATGATGATGATGAAAGATTAGGTATGGCTAACGCTTTAAAATTAGCAATAAAAACAGCTAAAAAATACGATCCTAATTTTGAAAAAACGCCATATATGATATGGCCGCAGGTCGATAGTGGAAAGCTTCACTTCCATATTGTGAGAGGTTATCACGACGAGTTAGGCAACTATCATAGACAAAGCAATTCGGGCTTAAAAAGACAGTCAGCAGTGCAGAAAATAGAGAAAGAGAATAAATTAACACTTACTGGAAAAAATAACCCTGATAATTACATATGGAAAATAGACGTAAATAATAAGAAAAAGAAAATATATGTCCCAAATTTGAATGATGATCATAAAAAAATAGCTAAAAATAAAGCTATCGATTACAACTGTAAAATAGACGAATTAGGCAATATTAAATATTCTTTGAAAACAAAAGAAAATAAATTAAATTCATCTATAAATAAGAATAAAGACATTCACAGAAGTAATAAAAAAAAGGTTAATAATAAAATAAATGTAATATATGGGAAAATAACTGAATTAGAAAAGCCTATTAAATACAGTGTTTTTAAGAAAGTTAAAAACTGGTTTACTGATCAAGTAAAAATAGACAAAGAATATAATGAAAATTTAATTAAAAATAATGAAAACAAAGTTTCAAAATTAGAAGGTATGATAAAAGATGATTGGCGTATTAAAAATAATACTCATCGTAAAATTCTTGGTAAAAAAATAATCAATGAGAGAAAAATTAATGTTGTTAATAATGAAGAAAAATATATTTTAGATAAAAAAGATGATCTTTTAAATAATGATGATATTTTTTCAAATCTTAAAAACACTGTTAATAATGCTTATCGAAGTTCTAAAACGACACAAGAATTTATTGATATACTAAATGATAACAAGATAGAAATATTTTTAAATATGAGAGAGAACGGCACTGGTGGCATAACGTATACATCATTAAATGATGATATTTCGCTTGCAGGCGGAAAAATTAACTCATATTTGACATACGGTAAGATTAAAAAAAATGATGCTGATTTATTCGAATACTTAACTAATAGAAGCTTTAAAAATGATGAAAAATTAAGTATTAGTAATGATTTCGATGTTAAAAATATAAACTATAATTATAAGCAAGTTAAAAATAATGATGGTTCAATGTCAATTTTCTATAATAAAAAAGATGAAGAAAAAAGACCAAACAACTTTAATTTAAAGATAAGCCAAGATAAAAAAACAATATCATTAAGCCCAAATTCAAATCCTTTCGATTTAGAATTGACTTATAAAATAGCAAAGGAGAACGGCTGGAAGGGTGCAAGTTCACAAAACAAAGAACTTACTTTAAAATCTATGAAAGTTGCATATAAAAATAATAAAGATGATTTATTTTTCTTTCAATTAGAAAATTCTTCAATCTCTCTTGATGATGTTAAAATTGTTGTTTTAAGCGAAAAAATGAGCAATTCAAATTTAATTAATCTCTATGATAATAAATTAACTAATAATAGTATTGATGAGCAAAGAAAATTTGTATTATCAAAATTAAATAATAAATATGATACTGATTATGTTCTTAATGAGTTAAATAAAGATAGATCATTAAAAAGTATATTAAATGATAAAGACGACTTATATATTTTAAAAATAGATCATAAAAACGATCTAAATAATAATGTTAAAAATGAAAATTCAAATAAAAGGCGCTATAAATTTTAATAATAAAATTTATAGTGTTCTTCTAATGTTGGTGAATTTTTGTTAACAGGGTATTTATATTTGACTTCTACATTTAAGCTTTTAAAAGCTTGTTTAATTTTGAATATTCTTCTATCTCTTCGCTCAATTTTATACAAATCTAAAACTTTAAATAAATAATTTACGTCTAAATAACCACTAGGCTTCATTGCTAAAATCATCGCTAGTTTAGTTGTTCTTATATCTTTTATGCTTTTCAATGTTTTTAACTCTAATTTATTAAAACCACTTTTTTTCATCGTTTTTATATATGTATCAGTAAAAGTAAAACTTATAGTTTTATTTTCTAAATCATAATCAATCAAATCAAAGAATTTTGAAATTATTATATGATGCGTCAACAAGAATTTTTCAATATAAATAAAACTTAAAGTAGCTCTACACAAATAACTATCACTCGCAAAAAAGTTTTTTAATGAAAAAGTCAAATAGTTTTCATCTGTTTTGTTATTCTTATAAATCATCGTTGCGTTTGATAAGATCGCAACAAATAGTTTAATGTCGTGATTTTGTTTAAAATCAAATAATTCATAATGTAGTTTGTTTTCTCTGTTCATTAATTCTCTCGCTATTGTAAAGTATTCGATCATTTTATATATTCCTCATTATATAATTTTAAAAATTAAACAGTGAAGAAATACATTATTTCAAATTTAATTATTGACTTTATAACAATTAAATGTATATTAATTTATATCTTCTTGCCGGAAGTTTAATTTTTTTAAAAGTCGCATTCATTTATTTGAATGCGATTTTTTTTGTTTATAATTTCAATTAATCATATTTTTTTAAATTGTCAAATTATGTATTAAAGTGTTGGGTCAAAAAGCTTAATTGTGGTGTGTGTGATTGAAAATAAAAGCTTAATTGTGGTGTGTGCAAAGTAAAATAGTGGTGGATGAAGAAGTAAAATAGTGGTGGATGAAGATGTAAAATAGTGGTGTGCTAATAATATAGATTACTAACTAATGTAGATTAGTAACTGATTTAGAATTTTTAATATAGATAAAAAGAACTTAAATTTTCTTTCTTTTATCTTTCGCAAAGTGACGCAAAAAACAAAAGTAAGACTTATTAAGTGCATAAGAGATTTAAGAGATATGCCCTTCGGGCTTTTCTGGAAGTGCGGAAGAGCGTAGCGATGACCGTAAAAAGCGTTTAAATGATGTTTTAAGCGTGTTTTTTATTTCTTTGATATGATTGGTTAAGATATTAAAGAGATATGCCGCAAGCGGCTTTTCTGGAAGTGCGGAAGAGCTAAGTGATGATCATATAAGCGTTTAAACGATGTTTTAAGTGTATTGTGTGAATTTATAATTCGACAGACCTTGAAAAAGAATCTAATAGTGTTTAATTTACTAATAAGCTTACAAAAGACGGCCTGTGTCAATTATTTCTAAGGTTTAAGTCTCAATCTTAAGATTCTGTTGTTGCACTATTAATTATTTTATTTAAGGATTTAAAAAATGCGTTTAATATTCACTTCTTTATTGATTCTATTTTTTTGTTCAGGATGTAAAAGCACAGAAAACTTAATTAGTTCATACAAAGAATCATTAAAGTCTCCAGAGCAAAAAACAAACGAAAGTATTGATCAATGGATTAGTTCTAAAGATTTGGAGATTTTAAAAGAATTTAATTATTCAATGCCATTTTCAATTGGTAATTCTATTAAATATATTAAGGAGGATGATTTAATAACTTTCTATAAGCGCATAGATTCAATGAAGGAAGATTTTATAATAAAATCTAAAAATTATGAAAATGATATGCCTAAACTTTTAGAGTTGTACCGATCTATTGATAGTGTGATTTATAGTTTTAACGTGACAAGAAACTTTATTGATAGTGTTGTTGAAAAACATGCAAATGAGTTTGAGAATTATAAATCTGATAATAATATCGGTTTTTATGATTTGTTTAACTATTGTGATGCTAATAACATAGAATCTAAAGATTGCATGGAAAGAAATGGAATTAAAGAGATTCTTTTTTCTAATTTAATAAGTGAAAATAATAATTATGATCAGTATATAAAGAATTTGAATAGGGAAATCTTTTCGTTAAAAGAAGTTATTAGGGATATTGCTATTAAAGGTAAAAATCATGAGAAGAAAATATTTCTAACTAATGCTAAATTGAATGGTTGTGAAAAAGCTAAAGATCTAAATTTTCGTGAGAATAACAGTCTCTCTGATTTGATTGGTTTTGATTATTTTAAGCCGAATGATCAACTTATATATGAACTAAAAGGTTTTAAGATTTCTCAATCTCTTTCAAATGGTCTCCTATTATCATCTACTTCAATGCGTAATTATTCAACACCGTTTATATTTGTAGATTTATCTGGTTTATATGCTGATGATTATGTATTTGATAAAGATGAAGAATATGTTTGCTATTCTGGCATTAAAGAATATAAATCTATTTTAGGGGTAATTAAACGAGTTAATTCTTTTCATGCTATTAAGGATGATAATAAATATTACTTTTTAAAATAATATTTATTATTTGAATTACATATAAAAAGACCTTGAAGGTCTTTTTTACTGTTTAAAATCGTATTATTTATCTTTTAATATACGAATTAGTTCCAGAAAACCCTTTTTAAATTCATAAAAAAGCCCCAATAAAGGGGCGTTTTTTTAGTTGGTAGCGGTAGCCAGACTCGAACTGGCACACCCGAAGGCATCGGATTTTGACATTTTCACGGACTATATCATCACCCTAAAAAATAGGGGCTGGACGCTTTTTCATTAAGATATTAATACTTAACTAATTCCTGTTATTAAGCCTATTCGCATAAGCTCAGGTAGTCTCTGAACCTTCCCAGACTCCGTGGGCTTGGCTGCTGATTGTCTCGTCAAAGATTTTCCAGCAATTCATCCAATTTAATCGACTTTCTTACGAAAGAAGCGGACTCGTTTATTTTTTCTTTCACTCTATTAGAGTGTTTTCAGACACAGATTAATCCGACGTGTCTACCAATTCCACCATACCGCCAACAATTCCAAAAGCTATACAACAGTTATACAACTTTTTTTATCTTTTTCAAAACTATAAGTTGATGTTTTAAAAGAATATTTTCTTAAAAAAATGATAAACCGTTTCGATTTTGAATCCGTCGTGTCTACCAATTCCACCACACTGGCCTTGAAAAAGGTGAAACGTATTCTATGTTTTTTTGTATAGGTGTCAATCGTTTAACCTAAAATAAAAATATTTTATTTAGTTAATAGACTTCATTACTTCATCTGACCACAACATAGCGTCCAGAAATGCTCGATTTAAGGTTGTTCTTTCTGTTGCTGGCATAGATTCAATATTACCCCAGTTTTGTTCTTCGCAGTTTAAGGTCTGGGTCAAATAAGCGCCCAATTCTCCGGATTGAGTCATGATGGCGGCAAGTGAGTACTTATCTAGCGCGATTTGCTCTAATACAACGGACTTTTCTACGTTGAATACGGCGTCTATGCCGGACATCAAACCCACCATGAAAGCAGAATCGGTCAAGTTGGACTTTTTACTTTCAGCAAGCAGTTGGCAGCAGCGTCCACGAGTTAACAGTACTTTGAGCAAAGCCATCGGTTGGTTGGTTGATGACGTTAGTGTGATAAGTAGCGCCCATTTTTTTAATTTGACAAGACCTAAAAAGACGACAGCTTCTTTGATCGATACAACGGTTTTAGGTACGCCGCACACTGGGCTATTAAGAATGCGTAATAGTTGATAAGACAATTTTGGATTTTTACCGACTAGGTTGGTAATGGTTTCTATACTAACGTCTTTGTTTTGCAGCGCATTAACCAGTTCTATGGCGCCGTGCGTTGCAGAGTCTATTTTTTTGCCTTTAATGATTTCTGGACGTTGTAGAAAATAGCCTTGGAACAGGTCGAATCCAAGCTTTTTACAAAGTTCAAACATCGCTAAGTCTTCCACTTTTTCAGCGAGTAAGATAAGCCCTCTGGCTTTGAGGTCAGTAATTTTTTTTAAGTATTTTTCAGGGTGCGTTGCAAGAACGTCAACTTTGACAATGGATACCCATGGCAATAAGGCTTCATAAGTAGCATCAAATTGATAATCGTCTAAAGCAAATCGATAGCCAGCGGAACGCCACTTTTCTAAGGCCGTAAAGAACTCAGGGGTCAGTTTTTGGCTTTCGAGTATTTCAATATAGACAGTATCTGGGTCAATCGGAAAAAATGCGTCAGATAGCATCAGCTCCGTCGTCATATTGATAAAAAAAGGCTTTCTTAATTGTGATTCTAATTTTGTGATGCCAATGCATAGATTAACCAGAACTTGACTGGTAGCGGCTTCGCCATCAGAAATGTTGGCGTTTAGGGCATCCTTTCCACGGAATAAAAGCTCATACCCAAAAATTTCTTTTGTTCTTTTGAGTATAGGTTGTTGAGCCATCATTAGATCATCTAATACCGTTGGAAATTCGATCATATGTTTCCCATTTTTAATTTCATGATTCTGTATTATCTAAATATAGCAGGGTATAAAAACATATATTTCTTCCTCGTGGCAATGAGTAAAGTTATGATGCCGTTTTTTGTCGTTTGATAAAATTGAAATGGGTGTCAAAAAGGTTGACAGTAATTACTAGTGTCCATAGAATTCATCGCTGTTTTGGGGCCTTAGCTCAGCTGGGAGAGCGGTTCGCTGGCAGCGAACAGGTCAGCGGTTCGATCCCGCTAGGCTCCACCAATTTCAATGAGACTATTGAAAGCGGTAAACAACAATCTCAGGACACTCTGTCCACTGACGCTACGCGTTTTGTGGGGCTATAGCTCAGCTGGGAGAGCGCTTGCATGGCATGCAAGAGGTCTGCGGTTCGATCCCGCATAGCTCCACCATTAGCGATTCAAATACTAAACAACTCAAATCCATTCTTTTTTTTTACCTTGTCCAAGGTTAGGCTTGTTGTAGATTTCATTATTGGTCGAGAGTTTTGCTTAACTTTCCCTTTCATTGAATGGCGACCTTTTTCTAAACTGTTTTATTGATCTTTTTTCTAAAGCGTAGGGCTCGTGCATGTTTCAACTTTACACAGGTAACCGTCTAGAGGATTTAGCTGTGTTACTGGCTAAGATTTTGGCTCTTTCACCGCCAGAAAATCCTTTTGATGATGAGTGTATCTTGGTGCAAAACCCAGGGATGGCTCAATGGTTAAAAATGTTTTTGGCACAATCTCATTCTATTGCCGCGGGTTTGGTTTTTCCTCTTCCCTCGACGTTTGTTTGGCAAACTTTTTCACAGACGCTTGACGATATTCCGGCGCAAAGTGAGTTCAATAAGCCGTTTTTGGTGTGGCGTTTGATGCGTTTATTGGATTCGCGTTTGGGTGATGATGAATTCCAAGCGCTTAGCTGGTATTTAGAAGAAGATGATTCACAGGTTCGGCGCTTTCAGCTATGCAGCAGCATTGCCGATATTTATGACCAATATTTGGTGTATCGTCCTGATTGGATCAAAGTTTGGGAAGCGGGCGGCGCTTTTGGCAAAGGCACGGACAAAGCCTTAGAAGCCTTGTTTGAGCAACAGCCATGGCAAGCCATTTTATGGCGAGATTTGGTGGCTGATGTGAGCGAACAAGGTACGTCCTTGTATCATCGTGGAAATTTGATTGAAGCCTTGCAAGACGCCGCGCAGTCTTCGACTCGTCCGGTTGGCGTTCCTGAACGTATTTTTATTTTTGGCGTTTCTTCTTTGCCACCTAATACGCTTGAATCCTTACGAGTACTCGCGGCATCGGGTTGGATTGATGTGCATCTTTTTCTACAGAATCCCTGTCGCTTTTATTGGGGCGACGTCGTTGACAAGCATTACCTTGGACGAGAAATAAAGCGCCAAACCCTCAAGCCTGGATTGAGCACCGACACGTTACACCTTGATGCCAATCCGCTACTGGCCAGCTGGGGACGATTGGGACGAGATTATATAGCGCAGCTTCAAGAGATGGCAGACAGTGAGTTAGAAGTCTTTGAAAATTATCAAACCCAACAATCGAGTGGTTTGCTGCAGTGGGTTCAGCAAGATGTGCTGACCTTAGAAAACCACGGATCTCAAGAAGAAAGAGATTCAACCATTGCCAGCGCCGAATATCGACATCGTATCGCGGAGGGTGATCAAAGTATTCGTGTGCATCTTTGCCACAGCCCATTGCGTGAAGTGGAAGTATTGCACGATCAATTGCTGCAAATGTTCGAGCAAAACCCCAGTCTGACACCAAAAGACATCATCGTGATGTTGCCCGACGTCAACGCCTACAGCCCTTTTGTGAAAGCCGTCTTTGGTGGTGTTAAAAGCAGCGGGACTGAAAAAACAAGTGGCGGAAGTAGACAAGCACAAAGCAGAAAACGTATCCCGTTTGCCTTAATCGACCAATCTGGTGGCATGGAAAATCCAATCGTCGATGCCTATTTGTATTTGCTAGGTCTGGCCGAAAGTCGTTTTACCTTATCGGAATTAATCAGTGTGTTGGAAGTGCCCGCGGTGCTGGCGCGATTTGAGTTAACGTCAGATGAATTAGAACGTATTCGCCAATGGTCGACGGAAGTTGGCGTGCGCTGGGGATTGGATGGACACACCGCCGAGCAACACGATTTGCCCATGCAGGAATCTCATACTTGGCTAAACGGCGTGCGCCGCATGTTGTTAGGTTATGTCATGGGTCACGATCATATTTGGCAAGGCACCTTGAGTTATGGCGACGTAGAAGGATTGGAAGCGTCGGTGGCGGGTAAGTTGGCTGAGTTTTTGGTTGCCATCAATGATGCTCAAGCTCGACTAATGCAATCTTTATCGCCGAAAGAGTGGATTTCGACCTTGTACTATTTGTCCGAGCAGTTTTTCTTGGTCGATGAAGACGATGGGTTTCCTGCCTTGTTGAGTAAGCAATTGGATGCCTTGACATTGCAATGGCAACAAGCGCATTTTGACGCGCCTTTGGATCAGCAAGTGTTGCGACAGTTGTTATCGCCTTTGTTGCAAGAATCTCAGGGCGGTCAGCGTTTCTTAGCGGGCCGAGTGAATTTTTGCACCTTGATGCCAATGCGTTCTGTGCCGTTTAAAGTGATTTGTGTCTTGGGGCTCAACGAAGGGGATTATCCACGCAGTGTGGCGCCCATGGGCTTTGATCTCATGGTTGGGCAATACCGCAGTGGTGACCGAAGTCGACGAGAAGACGACAAATATTTGTTCCTTGAAGCGCTTATGTCCGCGCGCGATTGTTTCTACATCAGTTATGTCGGACGCAGTATTCAAGATAACAGTGACAAGAATCCTTCTATTTTGGTAAGCGAGCTATTGGAGTACATCGGCCAAAGTTGTGTGTTTGAAGGCGATCATGCGTTGGCGCCAGACGATGCTCAGTCGGCCTTGTTGAATACGCTGATTGTCGAGCATCCATTACAGCCGTTTAATCCTGCCTATTATTGTTCTCATGATAAAAAAAATGAGGTGACGAATCACTTTGATAAACGTCTATACAGTTATGATGAGCAATGGCTGCCGGCTTTACTGAGCGCAAAAGTTGAAGAAGAGCCGCAAGGGTTCAAAGCACTGGACGGATTAGAGCAGTCTCGCTTTGACATGGCGCTTGACGAGCTGTCACGTTTTATTGCTCATCCGGCGCGATACTTTACTCAGCGCCGTTTAAAAGCCTATTTGAATTTAAAAGAAGAAGATGAGCAAGAAGATGAACCGTTTGCATTAGATGGTTTGGCAGGCTATCAACTGCGGGAATCATTGCTGCAAGCCATGTTAAAAGGCGACGAAGTGCCGTTTGTTGAGCGCTTATCACTCATGGGTGCCTTGCCTTATGGTGCGCTGGGGCGTTTGTCTTTACAGCAAAGCCAAGGTCAATGCCGACAACTGCTGACGGTGTTGCAAAGCTACGCATTGGAAGAGTGTGAGCCCATTGAGGTGAACTTGTCACTGGGCAGTCTTGTTTTACAAGCTTGGTTGGATTTACCGACGGCAACCACACGTTTGTCTTATCGCATTGGCGATTTATCGGCGCATCAAAAAATGCAGTCTTGGATTGAACATCTGGCTTTGTGCGCACAAGGCACGCCAAAACAACATCATCTGATTAACCTTACGAAAATGGGCAAGTTGCTGCAGCACAGTTTCATCTTGATACCGCCCAAAGAAGCCATGGAGCATTTAACGAATATGTTGGCCTTGCTGCAATTGGGTTTATGCCAGCCGATTGCTTTGCCCGCAAAAAGTGCCGATGCATGGTGCAAAAGTTATTGTTCCAGCAAAGCGGAAGAAGACGCTGACATAGCATGGGAGCAAGCGTTGAAGATTTATCAAGAGAACAGCAGTATGTTTACTCGTAGTGAAGTCGATGACGCTTATTGGCAGCGCTACTATGCTGATTTGACCGATCAAAAAGACACCTTCGTTCGTTTGTGTGAGCAGATTTGGTTGCCCATGCACCGCCACTTGGAGGTGATGGAATGAGTGATTCCACGTCGAGCTTTTCGGCTGTTCCAGAGCAACTTAACGCGCTGACGTTTCCTTTGTTTGGCAAACGTTTGATCGAAGCCAGTGCGGGTACGGGGAAGACCTATACGATCGCCAACCTGTATTTGCGTTTATTAGTACCAACGGGGCAAGACGGTGATTTGGACAAACCGTTAACGGTTGATCAGATTTTGGTGGTGACCTTTACCGAAGCGGCCACGGCAGAGCTAAAAGCACGAATTCGTGAGCGGATTCGTGTGGCGCGAAAAGCCTTATTGCAAGGTGAGAGCAATGACGTTTTTTTGGCCGATTGGTTGGCGAAAATGTCCGATGTCCAGCGATCCGGCGCTATTGAAAAGCTGCTTTATGCAGAAAAGCAAATGGATGAAGCCGCGGTGTTCACCATCCATGGTTTTTGTCAGCGTATGTTGAGCCAAAACGCCTTTGAAAGTCGTATGCTGTTTCAACAAACCATTGAAACCGATGAGCAGGCGCCGTTGTCGATGGCAGTGAAAGACGTTTGGCGAAGCGTGTTTTATCCGATGGATGACACCAAAGCCGCCTTGATTCAGCCGATTTGGGCGAATCCTGATGCCTTGTTAAAAGATTTGTATTTACTAAATAATCAGCCTGACGCCAAAATGGTTGCACCTGATTACGATTGGGAAAATGCCTTGAGTCAGGCGCAGCAAACAATGAAAAGCGTGAAAGCCATGTGGTTGTCACAATCACACGACATTATTGAAGCGCTTGAGCGCAGTGGTATCAAACGTACTTTCTGGCGCAAAGACCCATCGAAAGACATTCAAGCCATGACGCAATGGGCTCATTCAAGCCGTTTTGAATTGGATAAGAGCCTAGAAAAATTTGACAGCAATGAACACGCCAGTCGATTAAGCAAAAGCGGTGATTTACCTGCCCATGAATTTTTTGATTTGGTGCAATCGCTGCGCGACAGCTTCCCTGATGCTGGCCGATTAAAAGCCGTTCTGCTTACTCAGCTTTGGCAGCAGACGCAAGAACGCATGAAGCGTTGGAAGCGTAGCACGCAGTCGTTGACCTTTACGGATTTGTTAACCTCGCTTGATGTGGCGTTGACGCAAGACGAAGCCGGTAAATTGGCAGAGCGGATTCGTCATCTGTATCCGATTGCTTTGATTGATGAATTTCAAGACACAGACGCGGTGCAATATCGGATTTTTTCGACCATTTATGAATCCGCACAAGTTGACCAAAACGCGTTGGGTTTGATCATGATTGGTGACCCAAAGCAGGCTATTTATGCGTTTCGTGGTGCCGATATTTATACTTATTTGTCCGCCAAAAAACACGTCGATAAGGTCTATTCTTTGGCCACCAATTACCGTTCTTCCGCGGCGATGATTCAATCGGTTAATGGCTTGTTTACGACCCAAAAAGAACCATTTCGAGTGAGCGGTATTCCCTTTGTGGAAGTGCAAGATCGTGGTGTGGCGGACCGATTTATTCGACAAGGTCAAACTCAAGCGGCATTGCAATTCTTGTATCGTCATTCTGATGAGCCAGTTTCTTCTAAGGATTACCGCAATGCGATGGCGGAATCTTGTGCCGCGCATTTGCATGAATTGTTGCTCGAAGGCCAGTTGAATCAGGCTTTGATTGGCGAACAGGGCGTGCGACCCAAAGATGTTGCCTTATTGGTGACCAATTTTAGTCAAGCCAATGCACTTAAAGACGCACTTCGGCAACGTGGTATTGCCAGTGTGTATTTGAGTGATAAAGGTTCCGTATTTGAAACGGTCGAAGCTCGTGAGTTATTAATTGTACTGACGGCCATTTTATCCAATGGACAGGAAAATAAGCTGCGTTCTGCGTTGGCAACCAGTTTGGTGGAATGGTCGTTGGAAGAGCTTGATACGTTAAACCACGACGATGTGGTCTACGAAAAATGGGTACAGGCTTTTCGTCATTATTTGGAATTGTGGGACCAGCAAGGCTTGCTGCCCATGTTGCGAGAGTTTATGCAGGATGTGGCATTGGCAACGCACATGCTGAGTCATATCGGTGGCGAGCGCCGCTTAACGGATTTTCTGCATTTAACCGAAAAACTTCAGCAAAAATCCTTAGAACTGGATTCTAAAGAAGGCGTGTTGCGCTATCTCAAGTTAGCCATTCAAAACCCCAACGGCAACAGCGATGAGCAAAAGATCCGTCTTGAAACGGACGCTGAGCTGGTTCGAATTGTGACGATTCATAAAAGTAAGGGCTTGGAATACCCAATAGTGTATTTGCCGTTTGCGTTTACGCCTTATCGAGATCAAGGCACTTCCGCGCTTTTTCACGACGATCAACAGCAATTGTGGATTGCCATCGATCCAGATGAAGCGCAAACCGAGCGCCACAAAGAAGAACTGTACGCAGCAGAAATTCGCTTGGCGTACGTGGCATTAACTCGCTCAAAAGAGGCCTGTTTTATCGGCTCGATGGAAGTGGGGAAAAAAGCCAATAAATCTCGTGGTGCTTTGTCGGATGTACATCTTAGTGGCGTTGGCGCTTTGATCGCAGAAGGCGAGTTGCTTGAGGCGGGCGCTTTGTATCCGAGTTTAGAGCGACTTTGCGGACGTTATCGCACAGAACAAATGAGCGTTCAGGATTTACCGGACGAGTCGCCAACGTTGCCGCGTTTCAAAATGGCTCAGGTTGAATTGCTTGCACCACAGGCTCGTCAATTCACTGGGCGCGTAGAGCGTGACTGGTGGGTTGGCAGCTATTCTTCTCTTGTGGTGGAAGACAAAGAGCGTCACGACGAAAGTTTGCCTGGATTGGATGAAACCATGCGGCTGGTCGATCCTTTAGCGGACGACATTGAAGAGCCAGAGTTGCTGGTAGAGCCGCAGCAGAATCGATTTACCTTTCCGAAAGGCGCCAAGCCTGGCACCTTTTTGCATGATACTTTGGAAGGTAAAGCCTTGCATAATGTAGCCGCCAATCCGAGCTTTCGTGACTTGTTAAAAAACAGTCATCATAAGCTCATGGCCGACTTTTATGAACGTCAGGGATTTGATGAATGGCAAACCGTATTGAGTGAATGGCTGCCCGATATTATCAATACTGAGTTGGTGAAAGGTATGAGTCTTGGCGGATTAACACAGTCGGCTTGTCGCAAGGAATTAGAGTTTTTTATACCGGTGGATGGCATGAATGCCTTGCAACTTGATCGTATTTCGCGTGAGCACGATGCGGTCTCTCGGGTGTCACCATTGATCCAAGATAGGCCGTTAAAAGGTATGTTAAAAGGCTTTATCGATTTGCTGTTTGAATGGCAAGGTCGTTATTACGTGCTGGATTATAAGTCTAATTATTTAGGTGATGATTTTACGGATTACGAACCAGATAAGCTGGTGCATGCGATGGCAGAGCACAGGTACGATTTACAATATCAGTTGTACACCTTGGCATTACATCGTTTGTTGAAGCAGCGATTGCCAAATTATGACTACGAAAAACACGTTGGCGGTGTGGTGTATTTGTTCTTGCGTGGCATGAAACCTGAGCAGAAAACAGGGGTGTTTGAAACGCGTTTATCGCTTGAGCATTTGACGGCGCTGGACAATCTGTTTAGCGGAGACGCGGTGACAGAGGAGGCGGTGCAATATGGACTTTTCTAATCAAATGGGCATTTTTGATCAATTAACACCGTCAGAAGATCGCTTGCTAGAAAACGGCTCCCCAGCTCAAGTGAGTTTGTCGACATTGCAGGCAAAAGGTGTGTTTAGAGCCATTGATTGTCAGTGGATTGAGCAACTGGCTCAGCATGCTGGTGAAAACGATCATAGTGTTTGGATGGCAGGGGCTTTATGCAGCGCGTATCTTGGTGCGGGCCATATTTGTATTGATTTAGCGACGCTTTGGCAAATGCCGCCAGAAGGCATGAGTGTTGATGAATTACGTAATGCTTTGGCAGCGGGCGGCGTAAACAGCGTTCAGGCTTGGTGTGACGCGTTGAACGCGAGTTGTTTAGTTGCCACGGCGCCAAATTTGGCGGAGCGTCCCATGGTGTTAGTGGGCACGCGTTTGTATTTGTATCGTTATTATCAATATGAACAACAGGTATTGAATTATTTCAAAAAACAATTTGATGTCGCTCCGTTCGATGTTGACGCGGGGTTACTGGCTCAGCTTTTTCCAGAGACATCTGAAACCATCAATTGGCAAAAGGTATCGGTCGCGAACGCTGCAAGTTTGCCTTTTTCCGTGATCAGTGGCGGCCCAGGAACGGGTAAAACCACCACGGTAACTAAGTTATTGGCTTTGCTAGTGGCGCAGTCTTTTTCACAAGGTAAGCCTTTGCGTATTGAGTTGGCAGCCCCTACTGGGAAAGCGGCGGCACGGTTAACGGAATCCATTTCCAGTGCTAAAGCAGATTTACCGCTAAGCGATGAAATCAAGCAGGCGATTCCAGAACAAGCCAGTACCTTACATCGTTTGTTGGGAAGTGATTTTGGCCGTAGTCGTTTTAAACATAATAAAGACAACCCTTTACACCTAGATGTTCTATTGGTTGATGAGGTTTCCATGGTCGATTTGCCGATGATGGCAAAACTTATTGATGCCATGCCGCCCCATGCACGCTTGATTTTGTTGGGCGATAAAGATCAGTTAGCGTCGGTAGAAGCGGGCAGTGTGCTTGGGGATTTATCCTTTGGTATTGAAAATGTGTATTTCCGACCGGAATGGGCGGCGCGTTTGGCGTTTGTAACAGGGGAAGATATAACGCCATTTGGGAACGCCTTAGCGCCTCCTATCAGCCGGGCGTTAACTTTGTTGCGCACCAGTTATCGATTTCATGCAAACAGTGGTATTGGGCATTTGGCAAAGGCGATGAATGCCGGTGATGCAAAAGGTGTTTTGCGTTGTCTGCAATCGGGTCGCGATGATGTTCATTGGTGCGTGCCCGAGGAAGGGCAAACGAAAGCGGATATTGCCACCTTGGCAAAAGGCTACGATGACTATTGGGAAGCGGTGCGCCAGAAGCGTGGTATCGCAGAATTGTATGCGACTTTTTCACGTTACCAAATTCTGACGGCGGTGCGTCAGGGTGAGTTTGGTGTTGAGAAGATCAATGCGCATTTGGAACTGTATTTTTATCAACGAGGTCGAGTCAAAGATCCGCATGTTTGGTATCCAGGAAAAGCGGTGATGCTCACCAGAAACGACGCGGCATTGGGGTTGTTTAATGGTGATATTGGCTTGTGCATGCCTGACGACTCTCAACGACTTCGGGTTTGGTTTATGCAGCCTGATGGCAGCTTTACTGGTTTGTTGCCGAGTCGACTCAGTGAGTTTGAAGTGGTGTTTGCGATGACGGTGCATAAGTCGCAAGGCTCTGAGTTTGACCGAGTTGCTTTATTGTTGCCAATAACAGCTTCACCAGTATTGACCAAAGAGTTGCTGTATACCGGCATCACAAGGGCTAAAAAAGACGTTACTTTATGGGGTGCGAGCAGTTTGATTCGCAATGCGACGCACGCACGCATTCAGCGCCACTCGGGACTTATTGAGGCGCTTTGGCCTAATTAATGAGTCTTGCTTCATTTGGGATGCTTGATATTGGGGTATTTGACTCCACTAATAGTGAATCCTTTTAAAGGGCTTATAACGCATCGAATTAAAGAATCGTTTTATTACAATTCTTGCTAGGATTTTTTTATGATAGGGTAGCCGCATTTGAGCGCTAGTAAGCCCCGATACAATGTTAAGTAGGAAAGAGTAGTAACAATGGCAAAAGAAATTGTTTTAACTGGTGTTACCACCACGGGCACACCACATTTAGGCAACTATGTTGGTGCCATACGTCCTGCGATAGAAGCAAGTCGTCAAGAAAATACGGAGTCTTACTTCTTCCTTGCTGATTATCATGCATTGATTAAGTGTCAGGATCCTGAGCGCGTAAAGCAGTCTCGATTAGAGATAGCAGCAACATGGCTAGCATGCGGATTGGATACTGACAAAGCAACGTTTTACCGCCAATCTGATATTCCTGAAATTGCTGAGTTAAATTGGTTGCTGACGTGTGTTACGTCAAAAGGCTTGATGAACCGTGCGCACGCCTACAAAGGCGCGGTGGATGCTAACCTTGAGAATGAGCAAGATCCTGACTTCGGTATCACCATGGGGTTGTTTTGTTACCCTGTTTTAATGGCCGCTGATATTTTGGCGTTCAATGCCCATAAAGTACCTGTTGGTCGAGATCAAATTCAACACATTGAAATGGCACGTGATATTGCGGGTCGTTTTAACCATTTGTTTGGTGAGCATTTTGTCTTACCTGAAGCGGTGGTTGGCGAAGAAGGCTCGATACTCAAAGGCCTAGATGGTCGCAAAATGAGCAAGAGCTACAACAACACGATTCCCTTGTTTGATACTGAGAAAAAGCTACAAAAAGGTATTAATAAAATCAAAACGAATCTGTTAGAGCCGGGCGAAGCGAAAGACCCGAATGATTCTACGGTATTTGAAATTTACCAAGCCTTTGCAACACCTGAGCAGACGGCGCAAATGCGTCAGAAATTTGCAGAAGGTATTGCATGGGGTGAAGCGAAGAAGGAACTTTTTGCTCTGGTTAATGGTCAACTTAGTGAACCCCGTGAAAAGTATCTTGAACTGATGGCAAACCCTGCTCATGTAGAAGAAATTTTACAAGCAGGTGCTGAAAAGGCGAGAGCTCGTGCACGTATAATGATTTCAAACCTACGCAGTGCCGTTGGTTTGGTCAATTTTAAATAAAGGAGAGTTTTTGTGAGAACAACAGTATTTGCTATGTTTATGGCTTGTGTTTTGGCAATCGGTGTAGGTGGTTACAGCGCCGATGTTCAGGCGAAAAAATTTGGCGGTAGTAAAAGCTTCGGTAAGAGTTTTTCCATCTCCAAGTCTAAAACAACGTCTGCAAACACAACGGGTACGGCTAGCTCTGCAGCAGCAGGTACTAAAAGAGGCGGCTTCTTAGGCGGTTTAGGTGGAGGCTTGTTAGGTGGTTTGTTAGTAGGCGGCCTTTTTGCAACTTTGTTTGGTAGCGGCGCATTCTCTGGTATTTCTTTTGGTGACATATTGCTGTTCGCCTTGATTGGATTCTTAATTTACAAATTCTTTATTGCACCGAAACGTCGTGCCGCTGCAGAATCTGCGGCTGGAAATGGCATGTTTCGTAACATGTCTGGATCGGCTAATGAGAGTGGTCAGGCGTCACCAATGACCGGCATTTCAGGTTTTGGTGGTCAATCAGACATTAAGCTTCCAGAAGGTTTTAATGAGCAAAGTTTTGTTGCTGAAGCAAAGAACCATTACATCACTTTGCAAAAAGCGTGGGATGACAATAACTTTGATGAAATTTTAGATTATGTTAGCCCTGAGCTTTATAACTTATTGGTTACAGAGCGTGCTACTTACGGTGATAACAAGCCTCGTACAGAAGTCGTCTCTTTGATGGTTGAAATTGTTCGCGGTGAGCAAATTGGTTCTACCGCGTCTATCTCTCTCCAATTTTCAGGTTGGATTAAAGAAGGTGATGAGACATCAGACACCAATGAAATTTGGCACTTGGAAAAGAGTACGTCAGACGCCAATGCAAATTGGACAATAGTTGGGATACAACAAGACAACTAATTGTTACTTAACGTTGCTCGTAGACTCGTCACTGTTTGGTTAAGCTAGACAAAACATGTGATGAGTTCTACATTACTCTAATTGAATTAAATTAAATATGGATTTGAGCCATGTCTGAAGTAGCGCCTATTAAAGAAAACGGGAAAGCCTTATCTGAAACGAACAAAGGCGAATTGTTGCAGTATCTAACCTTTAAGTTAATTGACGAAACTTATGGTATTAACGTCATGCAAATTAAAGAAGTGCTGCGTTATAGCGAAATCGCTCCCGTTCCAGGTGCGCCTTCTTATGTGTTAGGTATCGTTAATTTGCGTGGTAATGTCGTCACGGTGGTTGATACTCGAGTACGTTTTAGTTTGCCTGAATGCACTATTAGTGACGATACTCGAATTATTATTATTGAACATGACGGTGAACAAGTTGGCTTGCTTGTCGATGCGGTTCAAGAAGTGTTTTATTTATACCAAAGTGAGATTGAGCAAAGTCCTAGCGTTGGTAATGATGAAGCACTGAAGTTTATTCAAGGTGTTTATCAAAAAGAAGAAGAGTTGGTTATCTTGCTTGAGCTTAATCGTATGTTTGAGCGAAATGAGGCTCTTGGTATCGAGGCAATGAATTAATTTACTCTTTGAAGTCGAGACTTTAATTAGGGTAAAAAAAACCATGCAGAGCATGGTTTTTTTATGTCTGAAAAATAGGATTAATTTATCTTTCCCAATACGCTTCTTCTAAACTGTCTTCTCGTTCTGGTAACCCTCTGGAAAGCCTAGAAGCGTTGTGAGCAAGTATTTCATAGCTAACGCGGTTGGAGTATTTACAGATCTGAGCGAACGAAGAGTAGGCTAGAAAAGGAGCTGAGTGTTTGCTTGAGTTTGGGATGGTCTCTTTGTGAAAATGGTTTGCTGAAATATCATGCAATAACGCGGATAACGCCCCATCACCTGCGCCATTGGTGTTGCGGATTTTTTCTGGTCCGCCCATGTAAGGATCAATATGCGAGAAGACTTTAATCGGCTGTTTACAGGCTTCTCGTAACATCGGACGGCTGAATTCCCAACGGTTAAAATCGGCCAAACCACCGGACTTAATCGGGTTAGTGGTTTCACGTTTAAACTCGTCGTCAGTATGACCGCAGAGATACATGCCATCAGGGCCTGCTGTGAGCAAAACGATATCAACATACTCTAGCATTGCCTCAGCGGCTAGAAGTGGATCAGCAAGCCCGGTGAGCGCCTCTGCTTCCAGTTCGTTCATGGCGAGCACATTCACATAGTTTTTAATGAGCTCAAGCAGTTCCTCTCGATGTTCTTCTACTAGATGTTTAGTGCCTAATGTTAGTACCGTAGGCACATGGTGCTGATGGGCGTACTGTAACGCTTTTACCATGGCTTGTTTGATGGGCTTGCCTTGATGCCTCAATGGGTAAGCACAAGTGACTAACGCCGCCGCCCCAGCGATGATGTTTTCTGGGATGTGGTCAGTATCTAGTTCATCCATGTCACCTGGCGCAATAGCGAAGGTTCGTTCGCCATCAGGCGTAATCAAGGTGATGCCGCGGCCGATATCCCCAGCCACACCTTGCAGGTGGTTCATATCGACTTTACTGCTGGTGTGACAGATATAATGATAAGCTGGGGATCCCAGCGTGATATTGGCTGACATGACACCAAGCAAAACAGATTTATCATCGGCCAGTACGGAGTAGTTATGGATCGTATTACCAATCGTTCCGCCAGCAAAATGATCTGATATGCTATTTTGAGCCGTTAATTCGCCGTAAATAGCGGAGGCGGTTTCAGGGTCCACAAGGTTTGAAAGACCTTTTTGGATATTGAATGTCTCTAGAAATTGATCGGAGACATTGGCAACCACATCGACAATGGTTTCATCCAAACCTACGATATACGTGTCTTTATCAGGTTGTACTTCTGATGTAGGTAAAACCGGTTTTGGTTGAGATACCGGGAAATAATGTTTAAGTTTGCGTCTGCCGGGAAATCTCATGGTGGGTGCTCGTGGAAGGGATAATAACGCCAGTTTATCAAAGAATTGACTGGTCGGGCAGGATGAACATAAAGAAAGTAAGGTGAAAATGAACGAATCAGAGTTAGATCGTTACAGTCGTCAATTATTATTGCCGAATTTCGATATCCAAGGGCAGTTAAAACTTGCTCAAGCGAAAGTGTTGGTGATCGGTTTGGGTGGGCTTGGAAATATTGCCGCGACGTATTTGGCGACGTCTGGGGTGGGGTGTTTGACTTTAGCCGATGGAGATCAGTTGGAAAGTAGCAATCTTCCTCGTCAAGTGCTCTACGATGAACGTCAGATTGGGTTAAATAAAGTGGTGGCCGCGGCAGAGCAGCTAGCTCAAAAAAACGCGACAGTGAAAATCCATACTATTGCTCATAAACTATCGGGCGAATCGTTATCAAAAGCGGTTGAAGAAGCAGATGTTGTGTTGGATTGCACTGATAATTTCACCGCCAGACAGGCAATTAATCGGGCGTGTTTGGTGTTAAAAAAACCGCTGGTCAGTGCGGCCGCTATTCGATGGGAAGGTCAGTTAGTAAGCTTTTTGTACCATCAAAAATCTACGCCATGTTATGAGTGCCTTTATCCTTCGTTATCGGATCAGCAGTTAAGCTGCAATGAAAGTGGTATTGTTGCGCCTGTTGTTGGTTTGTTAGGCGTTTTCCAAGGGCTTGAAGCGTTAAAGTTAGCCAGTGGTTGTGGTGAAGTTCAACACGGTTTGTTGCGGCTGTTTGATGGATTTGAAGGTCGCTGGCGTGATATGCGTTTAACGCCAGACCCAGAATGTGCGGCTTGTTCACTTTAAACTAGACAAGCGCTTGAAAACTCATAGATAGCCCCTATCTCAGTAATTAATATTTTTCTCTAAGAATTTCATCCGATTTTCGTTAGAATTGATCACAGCATTTTTAGCTTGTCATCTTTAGGTGTCAGGCAAGCATTCATTTACAGGAGCAATAACATGAGCGATGTAAAACACGCTAAATTGATGATTTTAGGTTCAGGTCCCGCGGGTTACACGGCGGCTGTTTATGCCGCGCGTGCCAATCTTAATCCTGTAATGATTACCGGTATGCAAATGGGTGGTCAGTTGACGACAACAACGGACGTTGATAACTGGCCAGGTGATGACCAAGGCGTGCAAGGTCCAGAATTGATGGAGCGTATGCGTAAGCATGCTGAGCGTTTTGAAACAGAAATCATTTTCGATCACGTTAATAAAGTAGATTTAGAAAACCGTCCTTTCCGTCTAGAAGGCGACAGTGGTGTTTATACTTGTGATGCCTTGATCATTTCAACGGGCGCAAGCGCTCAATATTTGGGCCTAGAAAGCGAAACGAAATTCATGGGGCAGGGCGTGTCTGCTTGCGCGACTTGCGATGGTTTTTTCTATCGTAATCAAGATGTAGCGGTAATCGGTGGCGGTAACACAGCTGTTGAAGAAGCATTGTATCTGTCTAATATCGCAAAAACGGTTACCGTTATTCACCGTCGTGATAAATTCCGTTCAGAGAAAATTCTTGCGGATAAATTGATGGAAAAAGCGAAAAACGGCAATGTGAAAATTGAGTGGTATTCTGAGCTTGATGAGGTGTTGGGTGATAGCGCGGGTGTGACAGGTGTTCGTATTAAGAACAATGAAACGGGCGAGTCTAAAGATCTCGCCGTTGCGGGTGTGTTTATTGCTATCGGCCATAAGCCAAATACAGATATTTTCCAAGGCCAGCTAGAAATGAAAGATGGCTATATTAAAGTTCAAACTGGCTCGCATGGTAACGCAACTCAAACAAGCATTGATGGTGTTTTCGCGGCGGGTGATGTGTCTGATCACATTTATCGCCAAGCAATTACCTCAGCTGGAACAGGCTGCATGGCCGCTCTAGACGCTGAGCGCTTCCTTGACTCTATGGAATAAATTTCTTCGTAACATAGAAAGTTAATAGACATAAAAAAACCGATCTTAGGATCGGTTTTTTTTATGTCTTTAGCAGTAAAATAACGTATTTTAGTTGTTATTCTATTGTGCGTTGTAAGCTTCTACACCTTCGATGATGGCTTTTTTCGCTTCTTCGGCGTTTGCCCAGCCTTCAACTTTTACCCACTTGCCTTTTTCAAGGGTTTTGTAGTTTTCGAAGAAATGTTCAATTTGATCGCGTAGCAATTGTGGAATATCGTTTACATCTTGGATGTGGCCGTATTCTTTGCTTAGTTTTTCATGAGGTACGGCAACCAATTTAGCGTCCATGCCTGCTTCGTCAGACATGTTTAAAACGCCAACAGGGCGGCAGCGAATAACAGAACCAGGAACTACAGGGTAAGGCGTAATTACCAATACATCTACTGGGTCGCCATCGTCAGCCAATGTATTATTTACATAGCCGTAGTTTGCTGGGTAAAACATTGGTGCAGTCATGAATCGATCAACAACAAGCGCATCCATGTCTTTATCTACTTCGTATTTAACAGGATTCGCTTGTGCTGGGATTTCGATGATTACGTTGATGTCATTTGGAACATCTTTGCCCGCTGGGATTTTGCTATAGCTCATGATTATTTCTTCCAATGTATTAAATATGGACGATATTATAAAAGCTAGACTGCTTCTATGCTAGTTGTGGAACGCATCCATTCGTAATATTCGCTATTACAATAGAATAAATTGAGTAAAAATAACCCTAAAGTGCGTTAACTTATTGCTTTCTTTCTGAATTTAGCTAGTCTTACACTGTGATCAAAATATAGTCGCGAGGACAGTAATGACAAAATCTGAGCTGATAGAGCTGCTAATCGATCAGCAATCCCATTTGCCGGTGAAAGATGTCGAGCAAGCAATTAAGGCAATGCTGGAGCATATGTCTGATTCTTTGGCGAATGGTGAGCGCATCGAGATAAGAGGCTTTGGGAGTTTTTCTCTGCATTATCGAGCACCTAGAATTGGTAGAAACCCTAAAACTGGGGAGTCTGTTGAGCTGAGTGCAAAATATGTACCTCATTTTAAACCGGGTAAGGAATTGAGAGAGTTGGTCAATTTACCTGATAACGAGATAAATGAACTTAACTAATTTACGCGTTATGGCTCGAAATTTTTGAGCGATCACGGCATAATATCGCCATTCTATTTTAGGTAGGTTGTTTTATGTTTAAATGGCTGAAAAGAGTTATTTCCACCGTTTTCGTTGTTTTTTTTCTCGCCGTAGGTGTGTTTTTTGCTATCCGAAATCCGCAACTGATTCCTCTTGATCTTGTTTTTTGGCAGGGTCCTCAACTAAGCGTCGCCCTCTATATCATTTTATCTTTTACGGTAGGTGCTTGTGTTGCTCTATTGATAAGCTCCATTGCATACATGCGAAGTGAACGTCAGATTAAAGTGTTGACCCGCAAATACGAAAAAGCACGTGATGAAGTGGATACCTTACGCAAAGCCTCTATTGCCAAAGAGCTTTATGTCGGGAAGGAGTAATTGAGTTGACCGAAATTGGGTTGTTTTTTGTTCTATTTGTCGCGCTTTTTGTTGGCTGGGCAATGGGCCGCAAAAATCCGACTAAGAAAAATAAACAGACCAAAAAAAGTATTCCTACCGATTATTTCCGTGGTCTTAATCACTTACTTAATGACCAGCATTCTGAGGCAATTGATGCCTTTGTCGACTCTTTAGAAGTCAACTCCGATACGTTTGATATTCACCTTACACTAGGAAATTTATTCCGTAAGAAAGGCGAAATTCAAAAAGCTATTAATATTCATCAAAACTTACTTGCTCGTCCTGAAATATCGCAACGTGAAATGCGCATGGTGCAATTAGAATTGGCCAGCGATTTTATGTCGGCGGGTTTATTGGATCGAGCGGGGCGCTTGCTGCTAAACATGGCATCCACATCGCGGAAAAGCGAATTTCAGCCTAAAATTCTGACTTTACTGGTGGATCTCTATGAATTTGAGCAGAGTTGGGATAAAGCGATTCAAATTGGCTCTGAGCTTATAAAAGAAACACCGACCAAAAAAGAGGTTAAGCGCTTAGCGCATTTTCATTGTGAAATGGCGCAAGAGTTACAAAAAAAAGAGCAGTGGAAGTCGGCTTTTCAGCACTACAAATTGGCTTTAGAGGTTGATCCTAGTTGTATTCGAGCAAGTATTGGCGCAGCTGACGTTTTAAACAGCCAGCGTCGTTATCGTGATGCGATCAAAGAATTGAAGCATGCGGCAGATCAAGACCCTGAATTTATCTCTATTATCATTCCCAAATTAAAAGAGTGTTATCAAAAAGTTTGGGGCAGCAGTGGTTACATTAAATTCTTACAAGACCAAAATCAGAAGAAGCCATCTACTGCTCTGATTATGGCGCTTGTTCAGCATTATATGGACACAGACAAAGACTACGCTGAAATGTTTTTGGTCGAGCAGCTCAGGTTGCACCCAACCATTAAAGGTTTTAAGGAGTTAATTAGCTTGCAGCTTGCGGATTCACAAGGTTATAACCAACAGCATTTGGTGGTTCTTTTTGAGCTAATTGACCAGCTTGTACAAGCTAAACATAAATTCCAATGCCGCCAATGTGGTTTCTCTGGTCATCAATTGCATTGGCAATGTCCAAGTTGTAAAAACTGGGGTGTTGTGAAACCTATTCATGGTTTAGAGGGCGAATAACGCCAATTTAACTGTATACATCAATCGATAAAAACTGAAAGAAAGAGGACACTGAATGAGCTGCCAATCCCCTATAGTGGTTGCCCTAGATTACCCTACTATGGCGCAATCCATTGATATGGCAAAACGACTAGACCCTAATCAGTGTCGAGTTAAAGTCGGTAAAGAGCTGTTTACAATAGCCGGTCCTGTTATTTTAGACGAACTGCATAAATTGGGTTTTGATATTTTTCTTGATCTTAAATTCCATGACATTCCAAATACCGTGGCGAATGCGGTGAGCGCTGCGGCCAAAGCGGGGGTTTGGATGGTGAATATTCATGCGTCTGGTGGTCGACGTATGATGGAAGCATCCGCAAATGCATTACAGCAATTGTCTGATAACAAGACATTATTAATTGCGGTGACAGTGTTAACAAGTATGGATCAATCTGACCTTGTTGAAATTGGCATTGATGCAACGCCTGAGCAACATGTTAAGCGCCTCGCTGCGTTGGCGAAATCGTCGGGAATGGATGGTGTTGTTTGTTCTGCGCAAGAATCCAGCATGCTGTCTACGGAGCTCGGTAAAGACTTTGTATTGGTCACACCTGGAATTCGCCCTGCGGGTTCTGATCAGGGTGATCAAAAGCGTATTATGACGCCTGCTCAGGCCATGGCCGCTGGCAGTCATTATCTTGTTATGGGGCGTCCTATTACACAGGCCAGTGATCCTATTGCCGTGTTAACTCAGGCGAATATGGATTTGGGCGTGATGGCGTAAATTACTCTTAATGAGTCTTGAAGTCTGAGAAAAAACCTTTTATTCTAAAAACCACTTATTAGTGTCGGCTTATTGGCGATACATTAAGTGGTTTTTTATTGGCAAGACGCCATGCCCCATTTTAAAAGGATGTTTATATGAAGAACTTAAAGCGTATTTTTCGTGTCTGTGTTTTCCGCTCACTGTTTGTTATTTCCTTGGCTTTAACGCCTTTTTCACTTTTTGCCGCCACACCTTTGGATATTAATACCGCAACAGCAACTGAGCTTTCAGCGGTTATGTCTGGTATTGGTATAAAGAAAGCGGAAGCCATTATCGCTTATAGAGACGCCAACGGGCATTTTGAATCTATTAGTCAATTGGCAAGAGTAAAAGGAATCGGCCCTAAGACTATTGACCGTAATCACACGGTGATTCAAGTACTGGATGCGGACAATAAAATAAATTAAGCCTTAGTAAGTATGGAAGATAAACTAATTTTTGGTTTGTTTATCTTCTAATGCTTGTATAGCTTGGTACTGAGTGAGAAACACTTGGCCAGTTAAGTTATCAAGTAACTTTGAATCTTTTAACCTATCCATCACCGGTCCCTTCACTTCCGATAAGTGCAATTTCACATCAGAATCGGCTAAACGATCGACGATTTTTTCCAAACTTTGTAGCGCGCTGGCATCAATCATATTGACTGCGGTACACATTAGTATCAAATGCTTCACGGCCGTATTTTGTGAAACCAAACTTTGTAGTCTCTCTTCAAATACTCTGGCATTGGCAAAGAATAAGTTTTCGTCAATACGCACAGTAATAATGCTTGGATGAGTTTCTACTGTAAAGCGTTGTACATTACGAAAATGCTCCGTCCCTGGTAGTCTGCCAACAATGGCGATGTGTGGGTGACTGGTATGCCATAGAAAACACAAAATCGAAAGAATTACGCCAACAATCAAGCCCGTTTCCATGCCTTCAATCATTACGACACTAAAGGTAATAATTAATAAGCTGGCCTCTTTTTTGGAAAAGCGCCATAAGTTGCGTAGGTCTTGTACACTGACCAGCTGCAGCATAGAGATAGAAATAATGGACGCTAAGATCGCTTTCGGTAAATAATAAAATAAAGGCGTCAGAAAGAGTAAAGTGAGTAATATCAATAAGGCTGAAATAATGCCTGTCATTGGGCTTTTTGAACCACAATCTGCATTTAATACCGTACGAGAAAAACCACCAGTAACAGGAAATGCACCACACATTGCAGAACCTATATTGGCAAGACCAAGCCCAACAAGTTCTTGATTCGGGTCAATGTCTTGGCGTCGTTTAGCGGCAAAGGATTGCGCCACGGATACAGAGCCAATAAAGCCAACAATACTAATCAAAAAAGCGCTGGGTAATAGCTCTTCTACTATCTTCCAGTTGATGCCTTCCATATTGATCCCTAATGGCTTAATCGGCACGCTACCAATAATGCTGACGCCCATGTTTTCAAGAGACAATAGAGCAACGGTTGCTGTCGTTGCAACAACCACCAAAACGGGTCCTGATTTGCCAAACAATTGAATGGCTTGCGCAGAGCAGCCGAGACTTTTTAATAATGTAGAAAAATAGCGACGCATCAATAAAAGAGAGGTGATAGACGCTAAACTTAGAATAAAAGTGGGGAAATTTATATTGTTCAGATGCAGGTACAAGCTATGTACTAAAGGTAACAAAGTGTCGCCTTCAGATTGAATGCCTAACAGATACTTTAATTGGCCGATGACAATTAATAATGCAGAGGCACTAATAAAACCAGAGATGACAGGGTGGCTTAGTAGATTGGTGAGAAAGCCCAAGCGTAACAAACTCAACACCAGTAAAAATACACCAGACATGAAGGCTAATAGAATCGCTACGGTGGCATACTGTTCGCTGCCAGAAACGGCAAAGGGCAAAACGGCAGAGGCCGTCATGACAGATGTTAACGCCACGGGTCCCACCGCGAGCGAGCGACTAGTGCCAAATAAAGAATATAGAATAGAAGGCAAAATACTGGCATACAACCCGGTAATAGCGGGTAAGCCTGCTAGCATGGCATAAGCTAAACTTTGTGGAATGACCATGATAGTGAAGACGATACTGGCGACGGTATCACTTTTTAAATCAGCACCTTGGTAGCTTTTGAGCCAAGTTAGCGCCGGTAGATATTTAGCAAATTTTGTCATGAGGTTCTGATGCCAAGTGATGGGAGTGTTAGGCTATGTCTATTATTTTCTGTCAGTAGTAAATTGCCTGCTCGTACGCTCATTTTTTCTTAGTCACATGAGTCTTGATGTGCTGAATATGGTACTTTTTTGGCGTCTTATTTGATAGAGCAGGGGCCGAGAAAATGTCATTAAGTTATAAGCTTATCTCTTTATGTGTTCATCTTGGAATTTGAGGCCTTTTTAGGCGACGTCTGAATAATGAAATTTGGTTGTTTTCAACGAGAAGGTGAGCGGAAATACCAGACGCCACAGGTAAAATTTGCTAGTCTGTTGAGTCGATTGTAAAGCTTAGGAAAAACCCGTGTCGCAAGAGTTTCAAATTGTTTCATCTTACTCACCCGCAGGCGATCAGCCAAAAGCCATCGAAAAACTGGTTCGTGGTGTAGAAGCTGGCTTGGCTCACCAGACTTTATTAGGTGTAACGGGCTCCGGTAAGACTTACACCATTGCCAATGTGATTTCGCAGGTTAAGCGTCCAACGATAGTAATGGTACACAACAAAACCCTGGCGGCGCAGTTGTATGGAGAATTTAAAGAATTCTTCCCGAATAACGCCGTAGAATATTTTGTGTCTTACTACGATTACTATCAGCCTGAAGCTTATGTGGCGGCATCCGATACCTTTATCGAAAAAGACTCGTCAGTCAATGAACACATAGAGCAAATGCGGCTGTCTGCCACTAAAGCGTTACTTGAACGAGAAGACGTTATTATCGTCGCAACCGTATCGGCTATCTATGGTTTGGGCGATCCCCAGTCTTATTTAAAAATGATGTTGCACTTGGATCGTGGTGATCGTATTGATCAGCGGGCGGTGTTGCGTCGTTTGGCTGAACTGCAATACACCCGCAATGACTTAGTTTTAGAACGTGGTAATTTCCGTGTTCGTGGCGATGTTATCGAAGTTTTCCCTGCGGACTCTGAAGAGACCGCAATTCGTATCGAGCTTTTTGATGACGAAGTTGAAAACTTATCGATGATTGATCCTTTGACGAACAAAACCATTCGTAAAGTACCTCGTGTCACTATTTATCCAAAAACTCACTATGTGACGCCAAAAGAAACGGTTATTGCTGCCATTGAACGAATTAAAGTTGAGTTAGATCAGCGACTAGAGCAGCTTAAATCTTTGAACAAACTGGTTGAGTTACAACGTCTAGAACAACGTACTCGTTATGATTTAGAAATGATGCAAGAGCTGGGTTATTGTAACGGTATAGAAAACTACTCACGCTATTTATCTGGTCGTGAAGAAGGCTCACCGCCGCCGACGTTATTTGATTACCTACCCGCGAACGCATTATTGGTTATCGATGAATCCCATGTGACGGTGTCGCAGATTGGGGCTATGTATAAAGGGGACCGCTCTCGTAAAGAAAACCTCGTTGAATATGGTTTTCGATTGCCTTCTGCGCTTGATAACCGACCAATGCGATTTGAAGAGTGGGAGCAAATTAAACCGCAAACTATTTTCGTTTCCGCCACGCCAGGGAAATATGAGGCCGAGCATCAGGATTGGGTAGTAGAACAAATTGTTAGACCAACAGGTTTGATTGACCCCATTCTAGAGGTCCGACCTGTAGCGACTCAGGTAGACGACTTATTGTCTGAAATTAATCTAAGAGCGCCTATTGGTGAGCGCGTTTTGGTCACTACGTTAACTAAACGTATGGCGGAAGATTTAAGTGATTATTTGAGCGATCATGGTGTTCGCGTGCGTTATTTGCACTCAGACATTGATACGGTAGAGCGAGTTGAGATCATTCGTGACTTACGTTTGGGTGAGTTTGATGTCTTAGTGGGCATCAACCTATTACGAGAAGGGTTAGACATTCCGGAAGTAAGCCTTGTTGCGATTCTTGATGCCGATAAAGAAGGCTTTTTACGCTCGGAAAAATCCCTGATCCAGACCATCGGTCGTGCTGCTCGTAACGTCAACGGTAAAGCCATTTTATACGCAGATCGAATCACGGGTTCGATGGAGAGGGCGATTAGCGAAACAGATCGCCGTCGAGAAAAACAAAAAGCACATAACGAAGAGCATGGTATTACACCAGTAGGCATTACAAAATCAGTTGAAGACATCATGGAAGGGGCTTATAACCCAGGTGCAGGAAAGCGTGGAGGCAAAGCTAAAAAAGTGGCTGAGACCGCCAAAGACTATCAAGTGGAAAGCATGGAAGATGTAGCTCAGGTTCGTAAAGCTATGATCCAGTTGCAGAAAGAAATGATGCAAGCGTCTGAAGAGCTCAAATTCGAACTGGCTGGTGGTTATCGAGATCAGATTCGTCAGTTGCAGAAAAAACTAAAAGACGTTGGTGAGTCGTAACTCTTGGATTCAAAGAAAAAGGAGCCTTGAATGGCCATTACTCTCAGAAGCTACAACATTATTCGTGTTATCGATAACGGTGTAATAGTGAACTGTACCGTGCTTGAAATGTGTTATGACTATGCTCTTGTTAAATTTAAAGATAAAAAATACAAGGTTCCTTATGGCTTGATTGATCAAGTAATCGGCCACGAACTGCTTGTCCCTTTAAGTGAATAACCTATTTAAAACAAAGGCTTCAAAAAACACGTAAGAAGGCTTGTCAAAACCAACTCTCTGCGTATAATAGCCAACACTTTTTAGGACTATAGCTCAGTTGGTTAGAGCGCATCCTTGACATGGATGAGGTCGGCAGTTCGAATCTGCCTAGCCCTACCACTTATTAAGTTAATAAAATCAAGGGCTTACATTAATTTGTAAGCCCTTTTTTTGTGTCTTTTTTCCTTAAATTTTCCGATTGTTCTCCTTTTTTTTTGATTTTTTTTAGTTTTTCGGCGTAAGCTTTCAGGTTTTTTATGCTTACCATTTTCGTTCAGACATAAAAAAAGAGAGGGTTAGCTCTCTTCATTTATTAATCTTGATATTTCTGGTAGTGGGACGCTTTAAACCTGTTAAGAGCTACATCGTATTAGCTCTTAACAGGCTATTAAGTACGAGAAATAAACTCAATCACCATAGGATTTTCAATAATCAGCCAAATGGCAACCAATGCTAGACAACCTGAGTAGAAGAAGTTCAGCGCTTTTTCATAGACTTTACTGCTCGACACTCTAGACAGTAACTCGCCGATTGAAATCCAAATAAAATGCATCGATATATTTAGAATCGCAAGCCAAACAATCAAGATGATAATGCCATTCTGACCAAATGTTTCCTGTGATTGCTCCGTAAACAAAGTAAACATGAGGAACACCATTAGCCAGCCTTTGCTGTTTAAAACTTGTACTAATAAACCATCAACAAAGCCCAGTGTTTCTGTTGTTCCTTCGAATTTTGTGGTGTGTGAAGAAATGAACGTAATGGCCAAATAAAGCAAATACACCGAGCCAAGGAGCTGTATGGTGTTCATCAGTGTTGGTTGAGAACGAACCACTTCTCCAAGTCCAAAACCGACAATTATAGATTTGACAATAAAGACGCTATCAACCCCCGCGAGCAAAGGAATTGAACGTTTTACACCTACTTTTGCGCCTGACATCGCAAATACTATATTGGCAGGGCCAGGGCTAAAAACCAGCGGAAACATCACTCCTAACCAAATAATAAACAAACTCATAGTCACTTCCTTTTTAAATGTAAGAGGTGAGGTTAACGAGCAACGTATTGCCTGTCTTGTATGAAATTGATCGTAAATGGTTTTCTAGTATTAAAAAAAACAGGTTCAAAGATAATTTGAAGGAGACACGCCAAAGGCTCTTTTAAAATTACGATTGAAATGACTCTGATCGTAAAAGCCGCACGCCAAAGACACATCAACACAACTCATTCCTTGCGCTAAAAAAAGTTTGGCTTTTTGGACTTTAACCAAGAGTAAATACTGGTGAGGCGTCACTCCAAACAGTAAATTAAAGTGCTTAATGAGTTGGAACCTTGAACAATTTGATAGGCGCTCTAGATCAGCAAGTGAAGGGTTGGAATCAAAATTATCATTTATGAAGTCTCGTGCTTCATAGCTGCTTTTCATATCAATAGGGTTAGGTGCTTCCAATTTGGCCGAACCATAGCTTGTAAATAACATTTCTAACGCCAAAGTAAATAAGGACTCTTTTGTTAGCGCAAAAGAAGCGTGTTCTAATGCCAAATGCAAATTTAACAACACCGTAAATAAGTCTTCATCGTATATGACTGGACGATTGATAATAGGGTCTATTGGCAAGCTACGTGTCTTAAATTGTTCGGCTAAGGCATTAAGGTCAAAATAAAACATTCTGTAGCGCCAGCCATTTTCTGTCCCTGAAAACCCGGTGTGAACTTCTGCAGGATTGATCGCGACAATATGCTTCTTCGGGACCAAGAGGTTATTGCCTCGATACAGTAAGCCTTCCGCACCTTCTTCAATAATCCCAATCGCTAACTCATCATGCCAGTGCTTCGAAAACTCAAACTTGGTGTAACTGGCAGACAGAAGCTCTACTCCAGAAAAAGCATCATTCGTCCATATTTTAGATGTTTCCAATGCCTAATCCTTAGAAGAAGAGTTGGGAGTAAAGTAAAAACACAGCCTCAACTATTATTTTTTAAAATACAACTTACATTCAGACAAAGAATACAATACCCACAGATGACTTGGTGGAATAATGCTCAATTTTATACGGCTAGATTTTAACGTTAATAGGTGTCTAGTAAAGACTGGGAAGTCCATAAAGCTTATTCGCACGCTAACTAGATCTATATCAACTTTGCTTGAAATTTAAACACTAATCGCTGAAGAAAGGCCTATGATGATGACAGGGTCAATGCACTGAACGAACGAATTCGTAAGAGAAAATGGTTACGATGGAAGTGAGGCGGTATGGAGTTTAAAGATTATTACAAAATTTTGGGTGTCGCTGAACAAGCCGACGCTTCCGCTATAAAAGCGAGTTATCGTAAGCTCGCTCGAAAATATCACCCTGATGTCAGTAAAGAGCATAACGCTGAGCAGCAGTTCAAAGAAGTGGGCGAAGCCTATACCGTATTAAAAGATCCAGAAAAGCGCGCTGAATACGATTTATTACGTAAGCAAGGTACGCGTAGATCTGATGGCGGCTTCCAGCCACCGCCAGATTGGCAGTCATCTCATGAAAATCATCAAGGATACAGCTACACTAGCGATGGTGATTTTAGTGATTTTTTCGATTCGATTTTTGGTGCCAGTCGCGGAGGCTCTCGTCAGTCGGATGATTTTCGGCGCTCAGCGAGTCAGCGTGGGCGCGATTTACATTACAAAATCGCGTTGTTTCTTGAAGAAGCGTATCAAGGTTGTCAGCGACAAATATCATTACGAGTTGCCGAGCCAGATCAAAATGGTGTCGTAAAGCAAAGAGACAAAACATTAAACGTAAAAATTCCCGCCGGCGTCACACAGGGTCAGCATATTCGTTTGGCTGGGCAGGGAGAATTAGGCATTGGTGGCGGCAAAGCGGGGGACTTACTGCTAGAAATTGAGTTTGCGCCGCACCCTTATTTTACGGTTGATGGCTCGGATATTTTATTGACCTTACCGGTTACTTGTTGGGAAGCGGCTTTAGGTGCGACCGTTGAAGTGCCAACTATTAACGGTAAAGTAAAATTGAAAATACCCAAAGCAGCCAATAGTGGTAACAAACTGCGTATCAAAGGCAAAGGCTTGATTAACAAAGGTGAGAAAACAACGGGCGATCAAATCGTGACCTTGCAAATCAGTTTACCAAAAGTACACAGCAGTGAAGCCAACGCACTTTACCAACAACTTGCTGAGTGTGAATCTAACTTTAATCCACGCCACGTTTTCGAGAGGTAGATGATGTCCAAATCAGAGATAGTAGTGATTGATTCTCAGCATGAGCATGTGCTGTTTACCTTAGAAGAAGTTTGCGAGCGCTGTGGTACTCACACACAGATGATTGTTGAAATGGTGGAATACGGCATTGTTGAACCAATCGAACAGCCTCTACTCGATGACTGGTATTTTAATAGCCAAGCGTTAGTACGACTACAGCGCGCTCAACGACTGATGATTGGACTGAAATTGAATTTGTCTGGTGTCGCGTTGAGCTTAGAATTACTTGATGAAATTGACGGTTTGCAACAGCACATTGAAGTACTTAGACGTCAGTTGCCTTGATGCCAAGGTTCCTTTCGTTCACTTAGAGGACATTTTTAGATTTATGTTTCTGAGGGGGAGTGGATCGCTACGGGGTTAATTTTATTGAATTCCACGTTGCTTTCAGTCATTTACTTGCATATAGTTTGGCGGATATACAATTGAGATTTCTGTTCATGCCACCATTTGTTTTAAATAACGTCAGTCTTTCAGCGAGAAAACACGGTTTCGTGTGTTTGTTGCTGTTTGTGCTATCGCTATTTTCGATGGCAATGGCAACGAACAATATGATGTCTTCGACTTCGAATATGATGCCTATGCAAGAACATACCATGTCGGAATTATCGGCTCATGTTATGTCTTCAGATGAAGGCTCCTCTTGTATGTCTACCTTGGTGGACGAATGCTCCAGCTTGATATCAGAACACAACCACCAAAATTGTATGGATAATCATTGCAGTAGCTTTTCTAGTTTACTGGTCAGCTATTATTCAGATTCCGAAAATCTTTCTTTTGTTCACACGGCATTACCGTCTGAATCCTACGTTTCTACCTACCCCAATACGCCTTACTTCCCTCCGATAGTCATTTCTTAAATTCGCTGTTTCACTCATCGCTGTTATTCGCGTTGAGATTTTATGAATTTAAAAATGAGTACTCGAGCCAATGGCCAAAAACAATCTTTTGGCATTCTGTCATGTGTTACAGAGTGTCTATTGCCGTCTATTTTTAATCGGTAAAACGCATCGTATTGCCTTTGTTTCTTTACTGTCGTTATTGCCGCTTGTTGCGAATGCAGAAGCGTTAAGCCTTCAGCAAGCGGTAGACAAAGCCGTCTCTCAAGATGATTGGTTGGTTTCCAGTCAGCAAAAAGAGAATGCCATTCGCGTGTTAAGCCAAGGCATGACGGCATTGCCGGATCCGAAAATAAATGTTGGCTTATTGAATATGCCAACCGACAGTTTTGATTTTAACCAAGAAGCGATGACGCAATTTAACGTGTCGGTATCGCAAATGTTTCCGGCGGGCGATACCTTGCGTTTAGCGGGGGAAAAGTACGCTGCGCAAGGCGATCAAATGCCGTTGATGCGAGACAATCGTCGCGCGATGTTAGCAATGGAGGTATCGAACCTTTGGCTAACGGCATACAGTTACGAAGAGAGCATCAAGCTCGTGAAGCAAAATAGAACCCTGTTTGAACAGCTTCACGAGGTTGTGGAAAGTAGTTATAGCTCGGCGTACGGGCGAGCCAAACAGCAAGATTTAGTGCGTTCTGAACTAGAGTTGATTAAGTTAGATCATCGCCTTACGCAGCTTCGCCAAGCGAAAGAAAATTCACTGCAAAAACTGTCTCAATATATTCTTCCGGTAATGACTGATCGAAACGTATCAGATCAAGACATCACGTTGAAAACAACGGGTGAACCCATCTTGATAACCTCGTCGAATACTCTTGCATCGGATTCATTAGCGGCTCGTTTGAGCCTGCATCCATTGGTTCGTATCGTAGACGTTCAATCCAATACCGCGCAGATAGACAAAGCGATCGCCGAGCAAAAGTACAAACCAGAATGGGGCGTTACCTTGGGCTACGGTTATCGCGGCGATGATCTAAGCGGCAAGGACCGAGCTGATCTGGCGTCGATTGCAGTGAGTGTCAGCGTGCCGATCTTTTCGTCTCGTCGACAGGATGCTCAGGTGAAAGCCGCGTCCTTGCAAGTCGAATCCTTTCTTTCTGAAAAGCAATTGGTGCTGAATGAACTCATGGCCAAATATCGTGTTCTGACGTCTGATATCCGACTGCTAGATCAACGCATCCGTCTTTATCAAACCAAGCTAATTCCTAGTTATCGTGAAAGTGCGCAAGCCATGTTGAATGCTTATACCAGCAACGATGGTGTTTTTTCGGATGTGGTTCAGGCGCGTATTGCGACGCTGAATGCGCACATCGAATTGTTGACTATTCGCATCGAGCGCTTCAAGCGCTTAGCAGAATTGAATTATGTGATGACACAAGGTGAAGAGGTGAAGCTCAAATGAAAGTAATCGGATATATCGGTGTATTTGTATTAGGTGGTGTTCTTTCGGTTGCGGGTTATCACTTTGGTCTTCAAGCATTCAATGCACTGAATGGTGAAATGAACTCAGGCACGACTGACGCGATGGCGAAAGATGAAAAATTGCCCTTGTACTGGGTGGCACCAATGGACCCAAATTATCGCCGCGACAAACCTGGTCAATCACCAATGGGTATGGACCTTATCCCTTTTTATGGAGCAGCTCAGGGTTCTGACAATAGCAGCGTTGGCACGGTAAGTATTTCGCCAGAAGTGGTTAATAACCTTGGTGTGCGAACAGGAAAAGTGTTTGAAGGCATGCTGAAACCAGAGATTCGAACGGTGGGCTATTTGGCTTACAACGAAGACAAGATCGTTCATATTCATCCTCGCGTCGAAGGCTGGATCGAAAAGAGTTTTATAAAATCCAATGGCGACTCGGTTGAAAAAGGCCAGCCCTTATTCGATTTGTATTCGCCGACTTTGGTGAATGCGCAGGAAGAATTTGTCTTTGCGTTAGCACGAAAAGACAAGCGCATGATCAACGCGGGTGAAGAGAGACTAAAAGCCTTGCAGGTGCCGAGCGATTTTATCCAAACGTTAAGAGCGAAACGCAAAGTGTCTCAAACGGTGCGATTCTTTTCGCCACAAAGTGGTGTGATTGATAACCTTGGGATTCAAGATGGTTTCTACATTAAACCTGGCACAACCTTGATGTCGATCGCGGATCTGAGTGAAGTGTGGCTGGATGCCGAAGTATTTGAACGCCAAGCGCATCGCGTTGCGGTAGGCCAACCGGTTGAAGCCGTCATGGACTTCCTACCGGGGAAAACGTTCGCCAGTAACGTGGACTTTATTTATCCAACTCTGAATGCAAAAAACCGTACTTTGCGCGTTCGCATTCGTTTGGATAACCCAGATCAATTATTGAAGCCAGATATGTTTGCCCATGTGCGTATTGAGACCACAGAACCGGGTCAAAGACGATTGATTCCGAAAGAAGCCCTGATACGTGGAGGCGAACAAAACCGTGTGGTACTGGCACTAGGCGAAGGGCGTTATAAGTCGATTGCTGTCGAAACCGGTGCGTTCGGTGATGACTACGTAGAAATCTTAGACGGCTTAGTATTGGGCGATGACGTGGTGACGTCGGCGCAGTTCTTGTTGGATTCTGAGTCCAGTAAAAGCTCCGATTTCAAGCGCATGAATGCAGACAGTAACCAGACGGCAATGTCTGCCAGTGACATGTCGGACAATCAAATGTCAGACCAAGCAGAGCCAGTAGCAGAACCCGCCAACAATGTTTGGGTGGCCGCACGCATTAATCGTATTGATGCGACAACACGCATGGTGAATGTGAATCACGAAGCAATCTCGGATTGGAATTGGCCGAAAATGACGATGGACTTCGCATTAGCGGATTGGTTGGAACTGGATGAATTACCGATTGGTAAAAACATTCAGCTTGAGATTACCCGTGAAAGTAGCACCAAGTTTGCTGTTACTGACTTTTTTGATGCTGACGCAGAGTAGGGACATATCATGATTGAAGCGATTATCCGCTGGTCTATTCATAATCGGCTTATGGTGCTATTGGCCAGTATTATTCTTGTTGGCGCCGGTTTGTATTCTTTAAAGAATACGCCTGTTGACGCGATTCCTGACTTGTCAGATGTGCAAGTCATCATTAAAACCAGCTATCCGGGTCAAGCGCCACAAGTGGTGGAAGACCAGGTGACGTATCCAATGACGACGGCGATGTTGTCTGTACCGGGTGCTCAAACGGTGCGTGGTTATTCGTTTTTTGGGGATTCTTATGTCTATGTGATTTTTGATGAAGACACCGACATGTATTGGGCGCGAAGCCGAGTGTTGGAGTATTTAAGTCAGGTTGCGCCGTCCTTACCGAGCAACGCGAGAGCGCAATTAGGGCCTGACGCAACGGGCGTTGGCTGGGTGTACTTGTACGCTTTGGTGGATAAAACCGGTCAAAACGATTTGAGTCAACTACGTTCACTGCAAGACTGGTTCTTGAAGTATGAATTGCAGACAGTGCCTGGCGTGTCTGAAGTGGCGCCGATTGGCGGCATGGTTAAGCAGTATCAAGTGAGTGTTAACCCCGATAAATTACGCGCGCTGAATATGCCGTTGAGCCATATTCAAAATGCGATTAAACGCGGCAATCAGGAAGTCGGTGCGTCGGTCATTGAAATGGCAGAAGCCGAATACATGGTTCGAGCGTCGGGTTACATACAAAGTGTCGAAGACATAGAAATGATTCCGCTTGGCGTCAGTGAAAGTGGTACACCACTGACGATCAAAGATGTGGCCGAAGTCGGCATTGGCCCGCAAATGCGGCGCGGTTTGGCGGAGCTAAACGGAGAAGGCGAAGTGGTTGGTGGCGTGGTTGTCATGCGTTTTGGTGAAAATGCCCAAAAAACCATTGAAGGCGTCAAAGCAAAACTGGAAACACTTAAATCCAGTCTGCCAAAAGGGGTTGAAGTCATTACCGTCTATGATCGCTCTGGATTGATTGATCGTGCGGTTGAGAATTTATGGACGAAGCTGCTGGAAGAATTCCTTGTGGTGGCGCTGGTCTGTGTGGTGTTTCTTTTCCATGTACGCTCTTCTTTGGTGGCGATTATCAGTTTGCCGGTGGGGATTTTGACCGCTTTCATTGTTATGCATTGGCAAGGTATTAATGCCAACATCATGTCCCTTGGCGGTATTGCGATTGCCATTGGCGCGATGATAGATGGCGCCATCGTGATGATCGAAAACCTCCATAAGCACATGGAAAAAGTCGAAATGACCAAGGAAAACCGCTGGCAAATTGTCGCCACAGCGGCGACCGAAGTTGGGCCGGCTTTATTTTTTAGCTTGTTGATCATCACCGTTAGTTTTGTGCCTGTGTTTACCTTGGAGTCTCAAGAGGGTCGAATGTTTGGTCCCTTAGCGTATACCAAAACCTACGCCATGGCGGCGTCAGCCGCGTTAGCCATTACCTTAGTGCCTGTTTTGATGGGGTACTTTGTACGAGGCAAGGTATTACCAGAACATAAAAATCCGATTAATCGAGCCTTAGTAGCAATCTATATGCCGGCGTTAAAAACGGTGTTGAGTTTTCCGAAAACAACGATTGTGGTGGCGATTGCTATTTTTGCCATTGGGATGTGGCCTCTCAACAAGCTGGGCAGTGAGTTTATTCCCAGCTTAGACGAAGGCGACTTAATGTATATGCCAACGGCTTATCCAGGGATATCCATTGGGCAAGCACGTCAAGTATTGCAACAAACCAATAAGTTGATAGCGACTGTCCCTGAGGTGAAAACTGTCTTTGGCAAAGTGGGTCGTGCGGAAACGGCAACCGATCCTGCGCCGCTGACCATGATAGAAAGCTTCATACAATTTAAGCCTAAGTCTGAGTGGCGAGATGGCATGACAAGCGACAAGATAAAACAAGAATTAGATCAGTTAATCAATATTCCAGGCATTACAAACGCGTGGGTCATGCCGATAAAAACACGCATCGATATGTTGGCAACAGGCATTAAAACGCCAGTGGGTATTAAGGTTGCTGGGCCTGATCTAAAGGTCATTCAAGACATCGGTTTGCAGTTAGAGAAAATCTTGAAACCAGTCGAAGGAACGGCATCGGTTTATTCTGAACGCGTGGCAGGCGGTCGTTATGTCAACATTGATATCGATCGAGCAAAAGCTTCCCGCTATGGGATGAACATTCAAGATGTTCAAGAGCTGATCTCGTCTGCGGTGGGTGGCATGAATGTCACCAATACCATTGAAGGGCTGGAGCGCTATCCGATTAACGTGCGTTATCCGCAGGAATATCGAGATTCCCCCGAGCAGTTAGCCCTTTTGCCGATTGTGACGCCGAATGGTTTACGAATCGCTCTGGGAGATATTGCGGATGTGTATGTGGAAGAAGGGCCGCCGGGGCTAAAAAGTGAAAATGCCCGTTTGAATGGCTGGACCTTTGTAGACATTGAAGGCGTGGATATTGGTCGTTATGTTGAAAACGCGCAAAAAATCGTGGCGGATCAGGTGACGTTACCTGCTGGCTACTCGTTAAATTGGTCTGGCCAATATGAATACATGCAACGGGCGAAAGAAAAGCTGACGTATGTGGTGCCGCTGACATTGGTCATTATTATTGTTCTCTTGTACATCAATTTTCGTAACTTTTCTGAGGTCGCCATCATTATGGGGACGCTTCCCTTTGCCATGGTGGGCAGTATTTGGCTGATGTATTTGTCTGGCTTCAACTTCTCGGTTGCGGTGGGTGTTGGCTTTATTGCGCTGGCTGGGGTCGCGGTGGAAATCGGCGTCATTATGCTGGTGTATTTGAATCAAGCGTGGGCTGAGACGCAGCGTAAATGCGCTGAAAAGGGCGTTTCACCACGTGTGGATACGCTTTATCACGCGGTGCTTCACGGCGCGGGTATGCGAGTTCGTCCTGTGATGATGACCGCTGCGGCCATCATCATCGGCTTACTGCCTATTTTGTATGGCACGGGCACAGGTTCCGAAGTCATGAGTCGAATCGCCGCGCCTATGGTCGGCGGTATGGTGAGCGCGGTCGTGCTGACGTTATTGGTGCTGCCAGCGGTGTATTTTTTATGGAAAAAATCGTCATTGAAACAGACGTCTTAATTTAATCAGTATTAAAAAAGTGTTTTTTCGGAACTTTTAGAGATCGTGGATACAAAGAGAGTTTCTCTTTGTATCCGTTTAAAAATTTATCAATAACGTAAAAGGTAATAGCATGAAAAATATGAAACTGGCACTTTCTACATTGGCTTTAGCGGCCTCCGTTAACGTATTTGCACACGGCATGATGACCATGACATACCCTGAAGACGGTGCCATGCTAATGGCTCAGGCTGAACGTGTAGAGCTTAATTTTCAGAACCCCATGAAAGTGGTAAGCCTCAAAGTAGTAGGATCCCAAGGTAAACCTGTGTCGGTTCGTTTTGATCGTGATGGCGGGATAACTAAGAGCTTTCAAACCATGTTACCTATGTTAGCGCCGGACAGTTATACGGTTCATTGGAAAGCAATGGGCGAAGATGGGCATATGATGAAAGGGTCTTATGGTTTTATGCAGCACTAATTAGACCATTTAAATTGTTGAGTTAAACGGCCTAATTAGATTTTATCTTTCAGCTTTTAATTCAGGCTTTTAATTTTAGGAAAAGGAGACTGCATGACGTTAACGAACTGGGAAATCGCGCAATTACTGACACGTTGGTTGTTGTATTTTGGTATATCAAGCGTTGTGGGTGGGCTATTTGCATTTTGTTTGTTGCGTCAGCAGTCTGCTTTATTGAGTCGTATAAAAGGGTATGTACGAGGAGGCGCACTGATTGGTGTGGCCGCGACGATAGCGTATTTCTTTATCCTCGTCGGTGGGACGATGGAAGAGGGTCTATGGCTCATGTTTGACCCTATGATGGTCTCTATCTATTGGGATTCGCCTGCGGGCAGTACCTTGATCGCTAATGTGATTGGTTATTGCTTGGTGATCATAGCGTCATTTACCCTTGGGTCGGATCGTGCCTTCAGTCTGTGGCCATTTTCTCGCCTTTCATTAATTGTCGCTTCCTTGGGCATAGCCAGTTTGATTTATTCGTTTTCACTCACGGGTCACGCGACGGCGCAAGCTTGGTATTATCAGATTATTTTCTTTGCTCATATTTTAATCGCTGCTTGGTGGTTAGGGCTTTTGTTTCCTTTGTGGTTAGTCATACGAAGTGCAACGGCAGAAGAGTCAAACAAGGTGTTGGAGCATTTCGGTAAACTTGCGGCCTACGCGGTGTTGGTTTTGATTGTGTGTGGTGCATGGATGAGTTTCATATTGACAGGGTGGCAGGGCTTGTTTTCGACAGATTATGGCTTTTGGTTGCTGGTGAAGCTTGCTCTGGTCGTGGCAATTCTAGTGATGGCGGCCTATCACAAGTTGCATCTTGTACCGTTAATATTAGAGCGCGGCAATACAACGCTTATACAAAAATCTATTTTAATGGAAAAAATGATCGCTTCTTCAATCTTGGTGGTCACGGCGATATTTACGACGTTTGTTGGCCCTCCAGTGCATTAATTGGAGGTGTATTTAAAGTGATGTTGTTTAGGTTGAAAGTGGATTGGAGGAGGAAGAATGAGACAAAATAAAATTGTTATCATTATGTTTGTTTTGCTTGTGTTTGTTAGCCAGACGCTTGCCTCTGTGGCCGGTCCAATGACACATCACTCAATGCCGTTTTCCTCTGCTGTTTTCACCTCGCCGGTCGGCCATAAAGCGTCGTTGGAGAATAGGTCTGTTGGGAAATCCACTCATCAGCATCTTCAAACATTGCTGGTTACGAATACGTTAGATTGTTGCAAAGATACACACCCATGTCCGATGAGTTTTTGCGCATCGATGGCCGCCATTATGGATCACCAATGGATTCATCATGGCTCTCAACTGAGTCAGGGGATTACTAACCTAATTCAACAAGAGCGGCCACCGCGTGGTTCCTCTTTATATCGCCCTCCGATATTTGCCTAATTATTGGATGAGTCCGTCGTTTCGTCGGACGCTCCAACGCCACTAAGCGTTATTTTTAATATTTATCCACTACAGGGATAACGTCTGTTCTGGATGCTCTAAAGAATTTCATTGGAGACAATTATGTCTTTTATTCATTGCGCAATTTGGTTGCACCTGCAAGTGGGTGTTGTTGGTTTAATACAAGTAAAGGAAGTTAGGTTATGACAATATCCAAACCTTCACACGAAAAGCTGAACAAATCATCGAGCGGTACAGTGCTTAGCCGTCGTCAGTTTGTATTTGGTGCTTCTGCCATGCTGGCTTTAACGACCATTCCGTTTTCAAAAAATGCACTAGCAAGTGCCATTGGCCAATCTTTAACTCAGTTATCTGGGAAAGTCTTTGATTTAAGCATTGATTATAAAACCGTTAATTTTACGGGAACGCCTGCTAGAGCAACGGTTATTAATCAGCTGTTCCCCGGACCCTTGTTACGCTGGAAAGAAGGTGAAACGGTCACGCTAAGAGTAAAAAACAATCTTGATCATGACAGCTCTTTGCACTGGCATGGGATGATTTTACCGACAGAAATGGATGGCGTTCCGGGCCTTAGTTTTGCGGGTATCAAACCGGGAGAAACATTCGAATATACATTTCCTGTTAAGCAAAGTGGTACCTATTGGTATCACAGTCATTCAGGTTTTCAAGAGCAAACGGGAGCGTATGGCGCGATTGTTATAGACCCTAAAGAAGCAGACCCTGTCGTGTTTGATCGGGAGCATTTCATCATGCTGTCGGATTGGTCGGATGAGGCGCCTGAAACAATATATGCGAATCTGAAGAAGCAATCAGACTATTACAATTACAGTGAAAGAACGACGTCTGATTTGTTTTCTGATATCAAAAAACAAGGATTGGTGAATACTTGGAGAGCGCGCTCCATGTGGAATCAGGAGCGTATGAGTGACCGAGATATATCTGATGTCACGGGCGCCACCTATACGTATTTAATGAATGGGAACCCACCGGCACAACCTTGGCAAGCACTCTTTAAACAAGGAGAAAAAGTTCGTCTTCGCTTTATTAATAGCTCTGCGATGACGATATTTGATGTGCGAATTCCAGGTTTGAAAATGACCGTGGTAGCGAGTGATGGGCAAAATGTTCAGCCTGTTACCATCGACGAATTTCGCATTGGTGTTGCGGAAACTTACGATGTGATAGTCGAGCCGAAGATGGAGGATGCTTATTGTATTTTCGTTCAGAGCATTGACCGTTCTGGTTATACCGTTGGTAACTTCACGTCAGATGAAATGTTCACTGCCAAAATCCCTGATATGGACCCTATGCCGATCTTAGGACATGGCGATATGGGCATGAATATGGAAGGCATGGACCACAGCAAAATGGCAATGGGTTCAGGCTCAATGGCTGGCATGGCTGGCATGGATCACAGCAAAATGGCAATGGGTTCAGGCTCAATGGCTGGCATGGAAGGCATGGAAGGCATGGATCACAGCAAAATGGCAATGGGTTCAGGCTCAATGGCTGGCATGGAGGGGATGGATCACAGTCAGCCAAGTATGGTTATGCCTACTTTAGGTTTAGCAGGTTATGGCAGTGACAATGAGATTAAGCATCTAGATTCAGAAAATGGTCCTCAAGTAGACATGCAATCAGGTATGCCTCAAAGCGGCCTAAACGACCCGGGCATTGGCTTAAGGGATCACCAAGCGAACTATAACCGTAAAGTACTGACTTACGCAGACCTAAAAGGCTTGCATCCTACTCATGATAAACGTCAACCCACTCGAGAAATTCAGCTGCATCTAACGGGCAATATGAATCGTTATATGTGGTCAATTAATGGAATCAATTTTGCTGATTCCGCTCCACTTGAATTGGCGTATAACGAAAGAGTGCGAATTACCTTGGTGAACGACACCATGATGATTCATCCCATGCATCTACATGGTGTATGGAGCGAGTTAGAAACAGGAGACCCTGATTACATTCCACGTAAGCATACCGTGATGGTTCAGCCTGGTTCAAAAATCAGCTATTTGGTCACCGCAGACGCCTTGGGACAGTGGGCGTATCACTGCCATTTGCTGTACCACATGCCTGGTATGTTTAGAAAAGTGGTCATCAAATAAGGAGAGTAATAAATGAAAAATTTTAATTCACTAGGCTTTACGTTAGCGATGGCAACGGCTTTTGTTATAAGTCCTTTGTCTTATGCTGGAGCGGAAGATGACCCTTTATTAAGTTATGTTTCTATCGATCAATTAGAAAAAGGCCTTGAGTCAGATGATCCAACCAGCTTTAGTGTCCAAGCATGGGTTGGCTATGATATGGACAAAATTTGGCTTAAAGCGTCAGGTGAATATCAAAATAGTGACGAGCAAGACTTAGAAGTACAGGCTCTATACAGTCATGCCGTAGCGCCGTATTGGGATATGCAGATGGGCTTAAGGCGAGACATTAAACCGTCCCCATCTCGTGATTGGTTGGTGCTTGGTTTCCAAGGTTTGGCGCCGTATTTTTTCGACATTGACGGTGCTTTCTTTGTGGGAGAAAAAGGACAAACCGCCATTCGTTTAGGCATCGAACAGGAATGGTTAATCACTCAAAAACTGATATTAACGCCTGAATTTGAAGTGAACGCCTATGGTAAGAGTGATGACGAATTAAACATGGGTTCTGGTCTTACTGATATCAATGCAGGGCTTCGACTAAAGTATGAAATAACACGTAAGTTTGCACCTTACATAGGAATAGATTGGAGTAAAAAGCTTGGTGCTACCGCGGATATTGCCCGTCATGATGGAGAGAGTGTTAGCAATACTCAGTTTGTCATTGGCGTGACGGCTTGGTTTTAAATTTTTTAACAAGAGGTAAAAGGGGTGGGCGATGAGGTGAAAGATAAAAGTCTCACTCGCATCACCATTGATTTCTACGATATAAAAGAGAGGAGAATACTATGATGAACGAAAGCATGTTTGGTAGCACTATGTGGACAGGCCACTGGTTATGGATGTTGGTTGTTGCTATTTTAGTCGTTGTACCTGTCTATCGAATATGTCAGCGAGCTGGATATTCTGGCTGGCTGGGATTGCTGATACTGGTCCCAATGGTCAATCTGATTTTGTTGTATTTTATTGCTTTTTCTGACTGGCCCGCGAGTAAAAAAGGAGCGCAAGATGAGTGAGCACACGAATCATCATGAACATAAAAGCCATGGGGTGCATGACCCTGTGTGCAAAATGTCGGTAGACCCTCAAACCGCAAAGTATAGTAGTCAGCATGTAGACAGGACTTGGTATTTCTGTTCTTCCGGTTGTCAGTCGAAGTTCGATAATAATCCAGATAAGTATCTCAACGAAGAAAATGAGCAGACAGAGCCGGTTGCGGCCGGAACCATGTTTACCTGTCCTATGCATCCAGAAGTCCGTCAACAAGGCCCCGGTGAGTGCCCGATTTGTGGCATGTCGCTGGAACCTGAGGAAGTAAGCCTCGACGACGGGCCTTCCGAAGAGCTCGCCGACATGACTCGTCGATTCTGGATTGGTCTGGCCCTTGCGCTTCCGGTTTTTTTGATTGAAATGGGAGGCCATCTCTTTAAAATTGACCACATTGTGTCGCCACAAATATCTAATTGGATTCAGTTGGTTTTAGCCACTCCAGTGGTCGTTTGGTGTGGCGCACCCTTCTTCGTTCGTGGTTGGAAATCAGTACTCAGTCGCAACCTTAATATGTTCACACTTATTGCCATCGGTACGGGTGTTTCTCTGTTGTACAGTGTTGTCGCAACCTTGGCTCCGCAGATATTTCCTGAGGCTTTTCATGCTGATGATGGCTCAGTCTCTGTGTATTTCGAGGCGGCCGCTGTCATTGTTGTGCTGGTGTTGTTGGGTCAGGTACTTGAACTCCGAGCGCGAGAAAAAACCTCTGGCGCTATCAAAGCCCTATTGGATCTAGCACCGGCCACGGCAAGAAAACTGGACGATGATGGCAGTGAGTCTGATGTGTCGCTCGATCAAGTTAAGGTTGGCGATCGATTGCGAGTTCGACCAGGCGATAAGGTGCCTCTAGATGGCGAAGTGCTTGAAGGCCATTCTAACGTCGATGAATCCATGGTCACTGGTGAGCCCTTGGCTATTAGTAAGAAGACTGGAGATCAGGTAATTGGTGGTAGCATTAATCAGCAAGGCAGTTTTATTTTACGGGCTGACAAAGTTGGCCGTGACACAATGCTGTCCCAGATCGTCCAGATGGTTGCCAGTGCGCAGCGAAGCCGTGCGCCTATTCAGGGAATGGCTGATAAAGTGGCGGGTTGGTTCGTCCTGGTGGTCCTACTGGTCTCTGTCATTGCATTCGGAGTCTGGTCTATCGTCGGTCCAACGCCACCTATGGCCTTTGGTCTGATTGCCGCCGTGAGTGTGTTGATTATTGCTTGTCCCTGTGCCTTGGGTCTGGCGACTCCTATGTCGATCATGGTCGGTGTCGGTCGTGGTGCTCAGGTCGGTGTCTTGATACGAGATGCCGAGGCGTTAGAGCGGATGGAGAAAGTAGACACAGTGGTCGTGGATAAAACCGGGACCTTGACCGAGGGAAAACCTCAGGTGACAAAGCTGGTCTTGGCAAACGGTTTCAGCGATGAAGACTTGATGCGTTATTCCGGAAGTCTAGAAAAGGGTAGCGAGCATCCTTTGGCGCATGCCATTTTGGATAAAGCTAACACCATGAATCTAACGCTGCCAGACGCCATAGATTTTGACTCTCCGAACGGCAAAGGCGTTACCGGTGAAGTCGATGGGAAAAGGGTTCTGCTTGGTAATCGATTGTTAATGCAGTCAGAAAATGTTGATACATCCGCCTTTGAGGAAGAAGCCAACCAACTTCGAGAGGACGGTGCTACAGTAATTTTTGCCGCAGTTGATGGAAAGGTTTGTGGTTTGTTGGCGATTGCAGACCCGATCAAGGACACCACTAAAGCGGCAATAATCGCTCTGCAGAAGGAAGGGATTAGGGTGGTGATGCTGACCGGAGATAACCGTACCTCCGCCGAAGCCGTTGCCCGCAAACTTCACATTGATGAAGTGAAAGCAGAAGTGTTGCCGGAAGATAAAGGCAAAGTTATTCAACAACTTAAGAATGAGGGGCGTGTTGTTGTTATGGCTGGAGATGGTGTAAATGATGCGCCAGCCTTAGCAACCGCAGATGTAGGTATTGCCATGGGGACAGGAACCGACGTGGCCATAGAAAGTGCGGGCATTACTCTGTTACGCGGCGATTTGATGGGCATTGTGGAAGCACGGCGATTATCCCGGGCAACCATGCGTAATATTCGGCAGAATCTGTTCTTCGCATTCATTTATAACATGGCAGGCGTACCGATTGCGGCAGGGGTGCTTTATCCGTTTACGGGTATTCTTTTATCGCCAGTTTTTGCCGCTGCAGCCATGTCGCTGTCCTCGGTCAGTGTGATTTTGAATGCTTTAAGGTTGCGTGCGGTGAAAATATCGGATGACAAAATTAATATCAAATAGCTAATTTTGAAAGAGGTAAAAATATGAAGGTAATAAATAAAATCATCGCAACGTCAATCTTAACGTTAGTAAGTGCTAGCGTGTTGGCACAACCTATAATAGATCTCTATAAGTCTCCGACATGTGGGTGTTGCATTAAATGGAGTGAGATAATGAAGGCAGAGGGTTATACCGTCAATTATCATCACAAAGAAGACTGGTCCTCTTTAAAGAAAGAGGCAGGTATGCCCATGGAACTACAATCATGTCACACCGCGTTGATCGACGGTTACTTAATTGAAGGGCATGTACCAGAGCAAGATGTGGCGCGTTTAATACTAGAAAAGCCTGAAAATGTATCAGGCTTGGCTGTGCCTGGAATGCCAAGATATTCTCCTGGCATGGCAGCGAAAGGTAAGGGATACAGAGATTTTAATGTGGTTCAGTTTAGCCAACAAGGAGTGATGACAGTTTATAAAAAATATTGATAAACGATTAATCCATTAAATCCAACTGGTTAGTTAGCTGATGTAATAGGAGCTCGCTAACCAGCTTTGATAATAGGTTCCAAATTCACCTTTGGTACTCGCCTTGTTATACAAGATAGCGGGTTTGCTTCTTCCTTAGCTCTTGAGTACGTTTTATAAATTTAATACGATCAAGCCATTTATATGAGATTTTGGTGCACTTTCCTGCTTCTATCTTTGTCAAATATGCCAGCTTTTGTTGGAATTTAAGCACAGTCTCCTTATCAAAAAAGTCAAAAAAATAATATTAACCGAACACATAAGTAAAAAATCCGACAACCTCATAAAATAAATGTTTTTCCATGTTTTTCCATGTTTTTCCATGTTTTTTTCAGTTCCTGATTTTGAATTTACTGCTACAATTTAAAGAAATATTTAACAGGAAATGGACCCTTATGATTAAGCCTGAAATTCCGAAAAATGAAGCTGAGCGATTGCATGCTTTGAGAACGTTAAGAATCCTTGATACGTCACATGAAGAGCGATTTGATCGCGTGACGCGTATGGCCAAGCGAATGTTTGAAGTACAGATTTCCCTTGTCAGTTTAGTTGATGAAGACCGTCAATGGTTTAAATCCAAGCAGGGGCTGGATGCGCCCGAAACGCCTCGTGACATATCATTTTGTGGGCATGCTATTAATCAAGACGGGTTATTCATTATTCCGGACGCGTCTGTCGATGAACGCTTTTTTGATAACCCTCTCGTTACCGAGGCTCCAAACATTCGTTTTTATGCCGGTTACCCTTTAAAGCTTAGGCAGGGCGTTAGCATAGGTACCTTGTGCCTTATCGATAGTGAGCCTAAAGGCCTTGGTGAAGAAGATCAGCAGTTGCTTAGAGATTTGGGCGCTATGATTGAGCAAGAAATCCAATCCATTCAACTTGCTACGTTGGATGAATTAACCTTAATCTCTAACCGACGTGGCTTTTTGACACTGGTTGAGCACAGCTTTAAATCGTGTCGACGTAATGAAAAGCCCATGTCGTTTATATTGTTTGATCTAAACAAATTTAAGGCCATCAATGATAACTATGGTCACCATGAAGGTGACTTTGTTTTGACTACTTTTGCACAAATAATGCTCGACTCATTTCGCGATTGCGATGTGATTGGCCGACTCGGTGGAGATGAGTTCGTTGCTATGCTAAGCGACTCAGACGAAGGGAAAGCCGATATTGCTTTAGAGCGGTTTGCTACCGCCGTCGAAAAGGCAAATGAAACCTTAAATAAACCATATGAAATTGAGTACAGTGCTGGTGTTATGCACTTTGAACACGATACGGAAAAATCAATAGAAGAAATGATCCAAGATGCGGATGCCGCGATGTACGAGCAAAAGAAAGGTAAGGCTCGATAGCGATTTGATTGATGCTTTATAGTCACTATAAAGCATCAATTAGCCTTTTTTAGGCGCCATTTTATAGCGGTTAGCGTATGACTCTTATTGCTAAAATCTAGGTGCCACCAAGGGAGGTAGGTTTTTCTATAACACTGGGTGATTAATCAGGCACATCGTTCTTAAGCAGTCTTAGACTACCGTCAATGTGAATATCTCGCTGTGGAAACGCAATGACAATATTGTGCTCGGCGAGTAATTCATCAAGACGAAAACGCACATTACTTTTTGCCACTCGTAAGCCACCTTCAACGTTAGATTGTATCCAGAAATTCACTTCAAAAATAAGTGCGTTGTCGCCAAAGTCTTCAAAAATGACTTGTGGTTTAGGTGTGCTTAGAACGCCTTCTTGCTCTTCGGTGGCCTGTAGAATCAATGCAGCAACTTTCTTTGCCGGAGAACCATAGGCGACGCCTATTTTGACTGAGGTTCGCATCAGCTTGTCTACTAACGTCCAGTTCACAATCGTATTTTCTAGCAGCTTACTATTGGGGATAAGCATGTGGACGCCATCTACTCGTCTGAACCGAGTCGAGCGAGTATTAATTTCTTCGACAATGCCTTTGGCGTTTTCAACTTCTAAAAAATCGCCGATGCGGATGGGCTTTTCCCACATCAAAATCCAGCCACTGATAAAGTTGTTAATGATATTTTGTGCGCCGAAACCAAAGCCAATGGCAATCGCGCCGGATAAAAAGGCAAACGCGGTGATAGGGACATTAATAATGTCTAAAACTGTGATCGCTATAATGCTAATGGCGAGTGCGTACAGAAGACGACGGACTAGATGTATGATATTTGGATCGGCGTTTCTGGTCGTTAATTTCGACGTTAATAGGCGGACCAAGTATTTGGTTGCCCAAAAGCCGACAAGCGCTAAGATTGGAATCAGTAATACACCGCCTATCGTGATGGAATGATCTGCGACGGTAAAGAATTTATAGCTCAATATGCTGTATACGTTATCTATGTCTATCAAAGGAATGACTCCTACAATTTGAGTAGAGTATTAAACACTATTTCTACGGTAAAATATCTAGGGAATGTGCGAATTAATGCCTAGTAAATAGATCCATCGAGCCCTACCGCAGCAGGTCTTTTGCCGACGAAGATGTGTCGCATTCCTTAGTAGTAATAGTGGTACACATTAAGCTGTCCAGCAATGTATGATGTCATAATAACTGAAGTGGTTATGGGATAACTTATTCGCATATGGCTAAACACATAAAGTCACATGCCATTCTTCAGAGGCAGACGCTTTCACTATTCGAATGCTGCTTTTAACAGGTTACGTAAAAGTACAATTATTAATTGGTATTAAGCTTAGAAACCACTCACACTGCCTCAACTCTTACACGTTTTTAATCAGTGAAAATTCATATGTAAAGGGAATGACAGCCTTCCCTTTACATATGAGGACTCTATTAATAATAGAGTCTGGATGACTATATCTAATGTCAAAAAAAATTATGCTAACCAGTAATTTTCTCTACTAATAAAAAAAGGAAATAACCAGATGTTAAATTCAAGTGATGTTCTCATTAGAAATAATGTCAAATCAATTGGGTCTGGCAGCAAAACCTTGCTTCTCGCTCATGGGTTTGGGTGCGATCAAAACATGTGGCGTTTTTTAACACCCGCACTGATAGAGCACTTTACGATTGTATTGTTTGACTATGTTGGTTCAGGTGCTTCTGATATATCTCAATACGACAAGCAACGCTATAGCCGGCTTGAGGGTTATGCTGAAGACATCATTGAAATATGCGATGCTTTGCAACTATCAGATGCCATTTTTATTGGGCATTCGGTAAGCAGTATTATTGGTGGTATTGCGGCCACTAAAAAGCCTTCTCTTTTTTCTAAGTTGATAATGGTGTGTCCATCGCCTTGTTTTTTAAATATTTCACCGGATTATTTTGGTGGTTTTGAAAAAGAAGATCTATTAGAGCTATTGAATCTAATGGATAAGAATTACATTGGCTGGGCGAATTATTTAGCACCTTTAGTCATTGGTGGAACGAATTCTGATGAGTTTGTTGGTGAGTTATCGGGAAGTTTCTGTTCTACAGATCCAGTAATCGCTAAGAATTTTGCGCAAGCAACATTTTTATCTGATCATCGTTATCTTCTTAAAGAAATAAAACAACCATCATTAATATTTCAAAGTAGCAATGATGCATTGGCTGCTACATCTGTTGGAAAATTTATCGCAAGTGAAATATCGAACAGTAAGCTTGAAATAATATCAGCAGATGGCCATTGTTTACATATGACACACCCAGAGAAAATAATAGATTCGATCATTGAATATGCGAATTAAAAATGGAAAATAAAAATGATAATTTCAAAGAAAAGTTTTTAAATTACTCTCCAGATGAGTTTCCTAATGGGGCTTTGGTTACTAACGATTCAAAAATTATTGTTTATGTAAATTCTTATTTTACGACTGAGCTATTATGGAAGGTTGACGATATTGTCGGTAAAAATATTGATATTTTATTGACTAAACCTTCCTGTATTTTCTTTCAAAGTTATATTATTCCAACACTTTCACATGAAAAAAAGTGTGAGGAAATGCAGCTGACCATATTTAACGCGAGAGGTATACGAATTCCAATAACGGTTAATGCTGCTGTTGGTGAAGATGGTTATGTATATTGGAGCTTTTTCAATTCTTCCAAGCGAGATCAGCTTTATGATGAATTAATAAAAGCACGAGAAAGATTGATAGAGACAACAGATGAATTAAAATTACTGGCTTCGATTGATGATTTGACTGGGCTTTTAAACAGAAGAGAAATGAAGTATCAAAGTAACTTGGCGCTTAAGGATGTGCTAAGTGAGCAACACCTTGCCGGTTTATTAATACTAGACATTGATCATTTTAAAAAAATAAATGATACCTATGGTCATTTAGAAGGTGACAGAGTGTTAAAAAAGCTTGGGCAATTATTAATAAGTCAGAGTGAAAAGACAGATCTTGTTTCTCGGTTTGGTGGAGAAGAATTTTTGATTTTTCGGCCAAATACTAATAGAGATGATATGTTATTATTTTGTAAAAAACTTCATGTTTTAATGGCTGATATTGTCGTTGGTACTATTTCCCTTAAAGGGAGTGTCGGTGTGAGTTTTTTTAGCGAAAGAATGACATTTGATGATGTATTCACCCAAGCCGATAGCGCCTTATACAACGCAAAAGAGCTTGGGAGAAACAGGACTGAAATTTATAGTAATAATTGATCTTATTTCTTACCTCTCATTAATTATTAATACGAACGTTATACTATATAACGGAGTATAAAATATTTTCCATGGAATTTATTTTATATTTGAGTTGGTTTCCCCTTCTATATCTTTAAACGCCTGATATTGAGATAAATACACACGACCACTTAAATGCTGTAAAAAACCACTGCACTCTAAATGATCCATGACAGGCCCTTTTACTTCGGACAGTGATAGCTTGATTCCAAGGGTTAATAATTGGTTATTTAACGATTCGAGCATTTCCAATGCACTAAAATCAATTTCATTCACGGCACTGCATTGAATGACTACGTGAGTAATTTCTTGGCGCTTATTGATGCTGTCTATTATGTAATCTTCTAGAAAGGCTGCATTTACAAAGAACAAGCTTTCATCAGGTCGTAAACACAGAAGATTAGGGGACGTTTTTACCTCATAGCGTTTCACATTGCGAAAATGCTCGGTGCCTTCAATCAGCCCAACTTCCGCCACGTGTGGTCTGGATGTGCGAGATAAGTGCAGTAGGATCGATAAACCGACGCCTGATGCAACCCCCACCTCTACTCCTAACAATAACGTAACAATAATGGTCGCCAGTACGGCATAAAAGTCACTACGAGAGAAGGACCATGTCTTTTTCAAAATAGAAAAATCGATCAAGGTGGTGACAGCCACAATAATGGTCGCCGCCAGTGTCGCTTTAGGAAGAAAGAAGAGAACGGGTGTCAAAACGAGAGACGCAATCATAATACCAATCGCTGTCATCACACCGGCCAGTTGCGTGACGGCGCCCGCATCAAAATTGACAACAGAGCGTGAAAAGCCGCCCGTCACAGGAAAACCACCAGACACGCCAGACGCGATGTTTGCAGCCCCTAAACCGATGAGTTCTTGGTTAGGTTTTACCTTTTCTCGTCTTTTTGCTCCCAATGTTTTACCGACGGAAATGGATTCTACATAGCCAATGATGGAAATCATTAAAGCGGGTAACGCTAAGCTTTTGACCAATTCAAGCGATGGTAAGGACAGACTCAAATGAGGCAAACCAGCAGGAATTGTTCCAGTGATAGCGACCCCATGAGCCTGTAGGTCAAAGGCATAAACAATGCCTAGACTGGATAAAACACCAACAATAGGGGCGGTTTTCGCCAAGGATGCGGCGGAGGCTTCTGGCACTTTTAGCATGAGGAAAAAGCGTTTGGCATAACGTCGTGCTAACAGCAAAAACAAGACAACAGACACGCCAACCACAAAAGTAACGGGTTTAAAGTCACCAATGCTCTCTAGCATGCTGAGTATCTGTGTCACCACATTATCGCCATGGGCTTGAATGCCAAAAATATGCTTGAGCTGACTCAACGCAATAATAATACCCGAGGCAGAAATAAAACCAGAAATCACAGAATGAGACAGAAGATTGGTAACCATACCAAGCTTCATCACACCCATGATGACCAGCATGACGCCAGACAATAAGGCGAGGGTAATCGCCCCCGTTAAATAACTCGCGCTACCTTGCTCAGCAATGGCGGCCAGAGACGTAGCGGTCATTAAAGACGCAACGGCAACAGGACCAACGGACAACGACGTGCTGGTTCCAAATACAGCATAAAGCACTAAAGGCAGGATGCTTGAATACAAGCCTATTTCTGGTGGAACCCCAGCCAACATGGCATACGCCAAGGACTGAGGGATCAACAGCATGGTAACAATAAAGGCCGCCGTAGCATCCTGGCCAAATTGCACACGGCTATAATTTTTTAGCCAAGATAACGCAGGAAATAAGCGTTCAAGCATCATGTTAGACTCTCGTTATTTTCGCATTTTAGGTGAGACAAACCACTCATAACCTTTCAACATGCCATGCCAATAGAAGGGAGGCAACAGGTCTTCCTTGAGTATCCACGCTAATCGTGTCGCTTTCGTGCCGTTGTTAAGCCAGTTGGGGAAGGTGGGCATTAATGTGCCACCATAGCCAAATTCTGCTAAGACGATTTTGCCTTTTTCAACGGTCAGTGGGCATGAACCATAGCCATCGTAAATCGCTCTGATACTATGGCCTTGTAATGCGTCGACAATATTTTGTGCTACAACAGGTGCTTGTTTACGAACCGCAGCCATGGTTTTTGCATTCGGCGTATTGGCCACGTCACCCAGTGACCAAATGTTGTCAAAGGCAGTATGTTGTAAGGTTTCTTTATCGACATTAACCCAGCCAGCATCATCGACTAAAGGGCTGTTGCGGATAAAGTCTGGCGCGCTTTGTGGCGGACAAACGTGCAGCATATCGAAATCGGTTTCGACGATCGTTGGCTGGTCGTTTTCATCTTTTGCCGCGAAATAAGCTCGCTTGTTTGGACCGTCCACTTTAACTAGATTGTGGTTGAAATTCGTTGTGATCTGATATTTTTCGATGTAGCTTTGAAGAGCAGGTACATACTCAGCTACTCCAAATAGCACGCCGCCAGCATTGTAAAAAGAGACATCAATATTGTTAAGCGTGTCTTGCTTGAACCAGTGATCGCAAGATAAGTACATCGCTTTTTGTGGCGCACCAGCGCATTTAATGGGCATCGGTGGTTGGGTGAAAATCGCTTTTCCGTCTTTAAGGTTATGCGATAGTTCCCATGTGTAAGGCGCTAAATCGTATCGATAGTTAGACGTGACACCATTGCGGCCTAATGTTTCGGACAAGCCTTCAATGGCGTCCCAGTTCAGCTTAATACCAGCCGCCACCACTAAATACTGATAACCGATGTGGTGGCCATTCTCAAGCGTCACTTTGTTGTCGTTGGGGTGAAACGTTTTGACGGATTCCTTAAGCCATTTGGTTCCTTTAGGAATGACATCGGACATGTTTCTTCGCGTGCTTTCTGCTTTAAAAACCCCACCACCAACGAGTGTCCAGCCAGGTTGATAAAAATGATTGGCCGCGGGGTCTATTAAGCAAATGCTCAAATCTGGCTTACGTTTCAATAAGCTGGCCGCGGTGGATATGCCTGCTGTGCCAGCACCCACAATGACAACATCAAACGTCATATCATCAGAAGGTGTTGTTGATGAAGTTTCAGTGGCTGCTTGCCAAATAATGCTAGAGCGGTTGCCTGTTCGACAATACGCGTGAATGTTGTCGCCTCCCTTAATGACGGCTTTAAACGCTTCCACATCCGAAGGTTGCATTTGCCCACCGGTAAAGGGAATGTGCATGGCGTTCATGTTTTTTTCTTTTGCTAAGGCTTCTACCTCAGCAAAAGACAATTGACCTTCTTCTTCATTATCAGGTCGATTGCAAATGATGAGAGTGATACCTAGCTGTGACAAGGTTTCTATGTTGGCCAAGCTAATTTGGTCAGACACCGAATAATTATCCGTAATTTGTTTGCGTAACATGTTTGTTTCTCCGATGTTTTTATTAGAATGTATGTATGAATATCGTTGGATTATTTAAAGGCATTCAATGGGATTTTTAAGTAAACCAAGCCGTTCTCTTCCGCCTTTGGCATATGTCCAGCCCGCATATTGATTTGAAGTGACGGTAGGATAAGACGTGGCATGGACAATGTTTTGTCTCGTGTTTCGCGTAAATCGACAAACACAGACTTACTAATGTCACTTTTGACGTGAATATTCCCTTCTCGTTGTGCTTTTACCGTCGTTTGAAACTCCAACTCGCGGCCATTTGGGCAATAGTCATGGCACATGAAAATACGATCATCTTCAGGCAACGCTAATATTTTTTGAATGGAATCAAACAAGGTGCCAGCATCGCCACCAGGGAAATCGGCGCGAGCCGTGCCCGCATCGGGCATGAATAAAGTATCACCAACGAATACTGCATCCCCTAAAATATGTGTAAAGCAAGCTGGCGTATGGCCGGGGGTGTGCATTGCCACACATTGCATTGACCCCACTTGATACACTTCACCATCACTGAATAGGTGATCAAACTGGGAACCATCGTGTTTAAAGTCAGCGCCTTCATGGAAGACGGCGGCAAAAGTGTCTTGCACGGTTGTAATGTGTTTGCCTATGCCGATTTGGCCGCCTAGCTTTTCTTGCAAGTAAGGCGCGGCGGAAAGGTGATCCGCATGAACATGCGTTTCAATCAACCATTCGACATTGAGTTTATGAGCGGCGACGTAGTCTACGATTTCATCGGCTCCCTTATAAGAAGTGCTGCCTGAAGCATAATCAAAGTCTAAGACACTATCAATAATCGCGCAGTTGGATGAATCTGGATCCTTCACCACATAAGAGAAAGTATTAGAATCTTTATCAAAGAAAGCCGCTACATTGGGTTTTGCTATTGTGTTAGTCATTACTCTTCCCCTTTCGGTTTTGTCTTTAATCTGTAAATAACCGCTTAGCGGTTTGATAACCTCTATAGAGCAGAAAGTATGCCAATGATATGGTTTAAATATAACTCATTGAATTTTATTGGTTTATTGTGTTTTATAAAATCCCCCAATTAAATTAACTTTGACTAATATAGTAGTATTTGCCATATTTTGTTTTCTATTTTGACAAATATGACAATTTTTATGAACATCATTGCATCCGATGTACCTTCTTATGAAGGGATGGCGAATATGTTAGAGGGCTATGACTGTCCTGCTATTTTAGTGTCTGTGGATTATCAAATATTAGCGATCAATCAACTTTACCGAAATGAATTTGGTGATGTTCCACTGCCTAAAAAAGCTCATTGCTATGAGGTTTCTCATGGCTATACCGTTCCCTGTGATGAGGCCGGAGAGGATTGCCCTTTGTCTGCGGTAATACACAGTGGTCATAAAGAACGTGTGCTTCATATCCATCAAACTCCCCGTGGAAAAGAGCATGTCGATGTAGAAATGCTGCCTATTCATGATGGTCAAGGTGAGTTGCTTTTCTTTGTTGAGCTATTGCGAAGAGTGTCAGTCGCCAGCGCTGAAAACATGAGCAACAAGCTGGTGGGGGCGAGTAAACGCTTTAATCAGATGTTAGAAAAAGTCACCCGAGTGAGCCGAAGTGAGGCTTCTGTTCTCTTATTGGGGGAATCAGGAAGCGGTAAAGAGCTAGTGGCGACGGCGGTTCATCAAGGTAGCCACAGGGCGAATAATTCATTAGTGACGTTAGAGTGTGCGGGGCTGACCGACTCGTTGTTTGAAAGTGAACTGTTTGGTCATGTAAAAGGTTCTTTTACAGGGGCCAATAACAACCGAACTGGGCTGGTTGAGTTGGCCAATGGTGGGACTTTATTTTTAGATGAAATCGGCGATGTCCCGCTGTCTATGCAGGTAAAACTGTTGCGTCTTATTGAAACGGGCTCTTTTCGGCCGGTGGGGTCTTCGACCATTAAGCACAGTAATTTCCGTTTAATTTGTGCGACTCATAAAAGCCTTGCTCAAATGGTGAGAGCAGGGGCGTTCCGTCAAGACCTCTATTACCGGATTAATGTTTTTCCTATTTATGTGCCTTCGCTGCGTGAGCGACAAGACGATCTGCCTTTGTTAATTAACACCTTACTCAAACGTATTAGTGAACGAAAAGAGTACCACCTTACCGATTCCGCCTTACAAATACTAAAGCGATACGATTTTCCGGGTAACATCCGAGAGCTGAGTAACCTCCTGAATCGAGCGATCATTCTGACGGACACCAATCTTATTGAACGCAGTACGATTCAAGAATGTTTGGACATTGATAATGAACTTAGCCAACAAGGTGATACTCCGTTAACGCTGCCGTTGAGTTCTAAAAAAAGCCATGGTTTTGAAGAGGAGTGGATGGATTTGAAAACCGCGGAAAAACATTATTTATCCGACCTTATGGCGTTTCATAATAATGATAAAGAGAAGGTGGCGCAGGTGGCTGGTATTAGCCTTCGTTCTTTATATCGTAAGTTATAAAACTTTTATTGGCACTATGAACCTCATACTTAACCAACATGCTCAATAGCTGAAAGTGGCGACGGAGCTATTGATCGTCGTGAACAAAAATCCGATCTTACCCCTAGGGAAGCAAGTGAGCTTGTTCGCACCTTCCTAGTCTATCCTCCCTAAGATGCTAACTGCTTATTGCCTGTCATGGATCATTGTTTGAGCCGTCGACATTACGCTAACGTAGTAGTTACAGATAAAAAATGCAGCACTCCTGTGATTGAAGAGGGTAATCGAGATTAAGTTTTATTACTTAGATTGACCTTTCTTGGCGATGGGATGTTAATAAAGGGATTAAGGCATGACAGACTTGCACACTAGCGTCAAAGAAGCAGAAGAAATCACCACAGAAACAGCCCCCCTTAACACTGGTACTGTGATTTCTATACGCGGCAGTGTCGTGGATGTGCGTTTTGATCATCAGTTGCCACCGATTCGTACCTTGTTGCATACCGGAACCAAAAAACAGATTGCCATTGAAGTTTTTTCTCAATTAGACGCTCATCGAATTCGTTGTATTGCCCTGACGCCAACCCAAGGTCTTGCCCGTGGCATGTTGGTAGAAGACACTGGAAAACCCTTACAAGCGCCGGTTGGAAAAGAGGTTTTGTCGCGCATGTTCGATGTATTTGGCAACACCATTGATCAAAAAGCGCCACTAAAAGAGGTTCAATGGCGTTCCGTTCATAATGAGCCTCCCGCCTTAGAAAGACGCTCCACCAAGACGCAAGTATTCGAAACCGGAATCAAGGTGATTGATGTCTTAATGCCGCTTGAACGCGGCGGTAAAGCCGGTTTATTTGGCGGTGCGGGTGTTGGAAAAACCGTTCTGTTGACCGAAATGATTCATAACATGGTCGGTCAACATGCAGGCGTGAGTATCTTTTGTGGCATTGGTGAACGTTGTCGAGAAGGTGAAGAGCTCTATCGCGAGATGAGAGACGCGGGCGTGTTGGATAACATGGTGATGATGTTTGGGCAAATGAATGAACCGCCCGGCGCGCGTTTTCGTGTGGGTCATGCGGCGTTAACCATGGCGGAGTATTTCCGTGACGACGAACATCGCGATGTTTTGTTACTCGTCGACAATATTTTTCGTTTCATTCAAGCGGGCATGGAAGTGTCTGGTTTAATGGGACAGATGCCTGCTCGGTTAGGTTATCAGCCAACCATGGGCACCGAATTATCGCAATTAGAAGAACGTATTGCCAATACTGGCAGCGGCGCAATCACCTCGATTCAAGCCGTGTATGTGCCAGCCGATGACTTCACTGATCCTGCCGCCGTGCATACTTTTTCACATCTTTCCGCTTCGATTGTGCTGTCACGTAAACGTGCCAGTGAAGGGCTTTACCCCGCGATCGACCCGTTACAGTCCAGTTCAAAAATGGCGACGCCGAGTATTATCGGCAGACGACATTATGACCTTGCGCAGGATATTCGTCGTACGTTAGCGCAATACGCAGAGCTTAAAGACATCATTGCCATGCTCGGCATGGAGCAGTTATCGCCAGAAGATCACAAGGTGGTTGGGCGTGCTCGACGCTTAGAACGTTTTTTAACTCAGCCGTTTTTCACCACCGAGCAATTCACCGGTATGTCTGGGAAATTGGTCAGTCTTGATGATGCATTGGATGGTTGTGAACGGATTCTTAAAGACGAATTTGAAGACTATCCTGAAAGCGCGCTCTATATGATTGGCGCGATTGATGAAGCGCATAAAAAACATAAGCCGCTCGGTGCTAAGGAGGATCAACATGCCACAAGCGCACATGACGCTTAAGGTTTTGTTGCCTTACAAAGTCTTTGCCGAGGCGCATCAAGTTAAGCGTATTGTCGCGATGACGCATCAAGGCGCGTTTGGCATTTTACCCAATAGATTGGACTGCGTCGCCGCGTTGTCAGCGGGCATCTTGGTCTTTGAAGTCGAAGGCGCAGAAGAAACTTACCTTGCGGTGGATGAGGGTGTGTTGGTGAAAACGGGTTTAGACGTCAGGGTTTCTGTACGAAATGCCATGAGTGGCATGGGTTTGGACGCCTTGCGAGCCGCGGTAGAAAAAGAATTTATGCAGCTCGACGAGCAGGAGCGATCACTGCGTTCTGTGTTGACCAAGATGGAAAGTGGTTTTATTCAACGCTTGGTAGCGTTTAAGCCGGATACAAACGTGTTATGAAAAATGAGAATGAACCGGACTCTACATTGAAAAAAAAATCGCCCAGCATCGATAGCCAACAAAACTACAGCCAGCAGGTGGGCGACATGGCGTCACGTAAGCTAAAGGCGCAGCGTCATGTTAATAAAACCGTGTGGTCTGGGTTAGGGATGATGGGATTAATTGGCTGGTCTATAGCGATTCCCACGGTACTCGGTGCAGGGCTTGGTATTTGGTTAGACGATCTTTATCCCGGTGGACGTTCGTGGACATTGGCGCTGCTGGTCGTTGGTCTTTGTCTTGGCTGTTTTAATGCGTGGCACTGGGTCGATAAAGAAGACAAAGATATTCATCAACATGAGGATAACAATGATGCTGATTGATTTTAGCGACAACCTATGGAGCGGTATTGCCTACGCAATTTTTGTGGGCGTATTGCTTGGTGTTTTTTATTTTGCAGGACTTTGGTGGACCGTACGTCGACTTGGTTCCAGTCACTATATCGCGCCATTGTTTCTGTTTAGTATGTTGTTTCGTATCAGCGTCGTCATGGTCAGTTTTTATGTGTTTTTGGGCAATGATTGGCGAACGTTATTACTGGGCTTACTCGGATTTTTCGTACTGCGATTGTTTGCTACGGGCCTTATTCGTTTAAAGGACAATCCTGTTGTCATCGCCCCCGTTCTTAGCATCAAAGATCAGCATTCTTCGTCGGGTGAGCGCTAATGAACCTCAGTCCTGATCAAATTATTTATTGGCAAATGGGATTCTTCAAGCTCAATGCCACCATTGTATTTACGTGGTTGGTGATGTCAGTGCTGGTGGTGGCTTCTATTCTAATCACGCGTAAATTGACTATTAATCTACAGCGCTCTCGCTGGCAGAATCTGTTGGAAGTGGTGGTGATCAGCATCAGTAAGCAGATCGAAGAGGTGGGGCTAAGCCAACCTAATAAATACCTTGGCTTTTTGGGCTCGCTGTTTTTATTCATTGCGCTTTCTGCGCTTGGTACCGTGATTCCGGGGTTTGAACCACCCACAGGCTCGCTCTCTACCACGGTCGCTTTGGCTGTGTGTGTGTTGGTGGCAGTACCGTTATTTGGTATTCAAGAGCAAGGGTTGGGTTGTTACCTTTCTTCTTATGCCAAGCCAACCATCATTATGCTGCCATTTAATATTATTAGTGAGGTGTCGCGAACCTTGGCGCTCGCGGTGCGATTGTTTGGCAATATGATGAGCGGCGCGATGATCATCGCGATATTGCTCACTATTACGCCGTTCTTATTTCCTATTGTGATGACTTTACTTGGTTTACTGACAGGCATTGTTCAAGCCTACATCTTTTTTATTCTGGCAACCGTGTACATCGCGGCGGCCACCCGTTCCCAAAAAACAGAAGTCCAACTAGCTGAGCCTAATGCGCCCAGTTAACTGTTATGACGATTTAACTTTAATGGCTATTTAATCTTATGAACATTTATGGAGTGACTATGGACAGCATGACGATTATTGCGGTGGTATCGATTATTACCGCGGGACTGACGATTGCCATCGGTGTTATTGGGCCGTCATTGGGGGAAGGTAAGGCTGTGGCGACCGCGTTGTCGTCATTGGCTCAGCAACCAGATGCCTCAGCAACCATTACCCGAACCTTGTTTGTGGGTCTGGCGATGATCGAATCCACCGCGATTTATTGTTTTGTGGTGTCAATGATTTTGCTGTTTGCCAACCCTTTCTGGAATTACGGCATTGCCCAAGCGACAGGTCAATAAATTATGTTGATTGATTGGTTTACCGTCATTGCGCAACTCATCAATTTTCTTGTTCTCGTGTGGTTGCTGAAGCGTTTTTTGTACCGTCCTATTCTTAATGCGATCGATGCACGTGAAAAACGCATTGCGGATGAGCTTGCTGACGCCGACGAAAAGAGAGCGGAGGCCGAGCAGCAGCGTGAGGCATTCCAGCAAAAAAATGCAGAATTTGATCAGCACCGTACCGCGAAAATGAGCAAAGTGACAAAAGACGCAAAAGCCGAAAAGGCGCGTTTGCTGAATGAAGTCCGTGAAGAATCAGATGCGTTACGCAGCAAGCTAGAACTAGCGCTTAAAAACGAACAGCTCAGTTTGCAGGATGCACTGAGTCAGCGAGCGCGAGAAGAAGTGTTTGCGATTGCTCGGAAAGCGTTGAGTGATCTTGCTGGCGCCAGTTTAGAAGCACGCATGGCCGTTATTTTTGTGCAGCGTTTAGACGCATTAAAGGACGAAGAAAAAGCCAGCTTACAATCCGCCTTTGCAGGCTCGGATCAGCCTTTAATCGTTCATACAGCGTTTGATCTTCCAGAAGAGCAGAGCACGCTTATTAGAGCCGCACTTAAGGGAATCTTGGGGGATTCGGTAGACATACAGTTTGCTACTGAACCTGCGATCGTTAGTGGTATCGAAATCAATGCTAACGGTCAGAAAATAGCGTGGAGCATTGCCGACTACCTTGCCACATTAACTAAGCGTGTGAACCAAGTGTTACAGACTCATGACGATAGTCGCCAGCAGGATCAGAGCAAAGAGCAAGCCTTATGAAGTCTATGTTTGACGAATTATTTTCAGGCTTAGCTGAGGCACGACAATCTTTCGAGCCAATATTAACGCCACGTGAAGTCGGCGTTATTACCAGCGTTGCTACTGGTATTGCCAAAGTGTCCGGCTTGCCAGGTGTGGGCTATGAAGAACTGCTTAAGTTTCCCGGTGATATTTATGGCATAGCCTTTAACGTGGATGAAAATGAAATTGGTGCTGTACTGCTGGGCGACTATTGGCATTTACAGGCGGGCGATGAAGTTGAACGTCTCGGCCATGTCGTCGATGTACCCGTTGGTGAAAATTTGATCGGCCGTATCATCAATCCAATCGGTGAACCTCTGGATGGTAAAGGCAAGCTAGTGGTCAGTGAACGTTTACCGGTTGAGCGACCATCGCCAGCGATTATGAATCGTGCCGCCGTTAGCGTACCTTTGCAAACTGGCATCAAGGTCATTGATGCCTTGATTCCGGTGGGTCGAGGACAGCGAGAATTGATTCTTGGTGATCGGCAAACCGGCAAGACGGCGATTGCCCTTGATACCATATTGAATCAGCGGGGCAAGAATGTGTTGTGCGTTTATTGCGCCATTGGACAGCGTGCTTCTGGTGTTGCCAAAGTCATTGCGGCGTTGCGTGAACAAGGTGCGCTGGAATACACCGTGGTGGTGGTGACCGAAGGGAACGATCCACCGGGGCTTGCGTACCTTGCGCCTTATGCGGCTACCAGTATTGCTGAGCACTTTATGGAAAAGGGCCGCGATGTACTGATTGTTTATGACGACCTGACGCATCACGCTCGAGCGTATCGTGAATTGTCACTCTTGTTACGTCGGCCGCCGGGTCGAGAAGCCTTCCCTGGTGATATTTTCTATATTCACTCGCGGCTTTTGGAACGGGCGACGCACTTAAGTGCCGAGCTTGGTGGTGGTTCATTGACGGCGTTACCGATTATCGAAACCGAAGCGCAGGATATTTCGGCATACATTCCAACCAATTTAATTTCCATCACCGATGGGCAGATCTATCTTTCGCCCGCGTTGTTTGAACTGGGGGTTCTGCCCGCTGTTGATGTGGGGAAATCAGTGTCTCGTGTTGGTGGCAAAGCACAAAGAGCAGCGTATCGAGGCGTGACAGTCGATCTTAAATTGGCGTATGCCCAGTTTGAGGAGTTAGAAACCTTTGCCCGTTTTGGCGCGCGTTTAGACGATAATACGCTGAAAATCATTGAGCATGGTCGACGCATTCGAGCGTGTTTGATGCAGCCTGAATTCGCACCTGTGTCGATGGCAGAACAAATTACTGTTTTGGTGGCATTGACGGCCGACTTGTTTGATGACATTTCTTTAGCGCACATGCCAGCGGCGGAACAAGCGGTACGTGGTGCGGCGGCGAACATATCTGACGAGCTGATTGAACGATTAGAAAGCTCTGACAAATTAAGCAAGGAAAATAGAGCCGTTATTCTTCAGCTAGCGCGCCAAGCGCTTGACGAATTTTTGGCGGACGCTGGTTTGGCAGGGTCGAATCGGACAGATAAGGAGTCAAAACAGACGCATTCAAGTGAACCGTCATGACTGACAGTATCGCCAGTTTACGCCATAAAATCACCAGTGCTAAAGATCTTCAATCAGTCGTGCGCAGTATGAAAACTATTGCGTCCTCAAGCATTGGGCAATATGAAAAAGCGGTGCATTCGCTGGACGATTATTACCAAACGGTGCAACTGGGGCTGGTGGCTTGTTTGTCAGCAAATACCCAATCGGCTGAGTTGGACAGGCCTTTGGCGATCGTAAACCGATCTCAAAAAAACGTGTCAGGGGTCGGCGTGATTGTGTTTGGTTCGGATCAGGGATTGGTCGGACAATTCAATGAAGCGATGGTTGAATTTGTGGTTGAATCCTTGGCTAAGTTACCGGGTGAAAAAACCGTCTGGGCGGTTGGGGAGCGTGTACAGTCTCGCTTACTCGATACCGCACTCAAAACAGAAGACAGCTTTGCCTTGCCCGGCTCAATTCATACCATTACCGCACTGGTGGGCAACATTTTGATCGAACTGGAAGCGAAGCGCGAGCAAGGTGTGATTGATCAAGTATTTCTTTTTCATCATCGGCCCGAATCTGATTCGATTTATCGGCCAGTCTGCCAGCAGTTACTGCCCTTGGACGCCGCTTGGCAGCGCAATCTTGAGGGTATTCGCTGGCCGACAAACAACCTTGCGGAAGTGATGCCAAATCAAGATCAAACACGGCGTGCGTTTGTGCGTGAATACCTGTTTGTTAGCTTGTTTAGAGCATGTGCAGAGTCGCTTGCCAGCGAGAACGCCAGTCGTCTCGCCGCCATGCAACGAGCCGAAAAAAACATTGATGAATTACAAGAGAACCTAAACCAAACGTTTCACCGTTTGCGTCAAAGTGATATTGACGAAGAGTTGTTTGATGTCTTATCAGGCTTCAACGCGCTGAATTAGAACCTTGATCCCTGATCCCTGAATTCAATGCTTCCTTCGAAACCCCGTATGCTTTTGTTTAAAAAGAGATACGTGCTTGTTAAAAGCCAATCGCTTCAACCCATAGCGATCCATAACGCGCTAAATTTAAAAAATACGCTTAGAAACGATTTGTGTTCAATCTTAGAACTCAGTAATAAGCGCGCTCATTGTAGGTTTAATGATTTAGCGCAGTGTCAGTGTGTATTTAATCTTGCATTATAAAGTGGTGCCGTACATTTAAATTGAACATTTGAGTGTGGCAGGCTTTTAATTTAGTAGTGCTGAACTTAAGTGCTACTGATGTTTGGGTTTATTTTTCCTTTTATTTAAATTGTATTTTTTAAAATAACGGAATGCGACTGTACTCATTATTTTAATGAAAGTGATTTTTTTAAAAAGGTGCTTTTAAAATAAAAAATAGAATCCCTCCGTTTTTTAAAGGACGTTAATAATGACTTTTAAATTTCCAACCGCGTATACCATTCTTTTTATTTTAATCGCATTGGTCGCTGCTGGCACTTGGATTGTGCCCGCCGGACAATACGATCGTGTTGAAAATGTGGTGCTAGGAAAAGAAGTACCTGTCCCTGGTACTTACCAGCAAGTGGAATCGAACCCTCAGGGTGTTGTCGATGTTTTTCTTGCGCCCATCGCTGGGTTTTATAATCCAGACAGCTATGGGGCCGCGGCGATTGACGTGGCTTTATTTGTTCTGATTATTGGTGGCTTTTTAGGTGTGGTCACCAAAACGGGGGCGATTGATACTGGTATTTCACGCGCCATGGTGGATCTTAAAGGTCATGAAAAATGGATGATACCGATTTTGATGGCGCTATTTGCGCTGGGCGGTAGCACCTATGGCATGGCTGAAGAATCGTTGGCGTTTTATGCTTTGTTGATTCCAGTGATGATAGCCGCCGGTTACGACTCCGTGGTGGTTGTCGGTATTATCTTATTAGGCGCTGGCATCGGAACGCTAGGTTCAACCATTAACCCTTTTGCGACGGTTATCGCTGCCAATGCGGCAGACATTCCTTTTACTCAAGGCATTGTATTGCGGTTTTTTATCCTGCTTAGCGGTTGGTTGGCTTGCGTTGTCTATGTGATGCGCTACGCCGCGAAAATCAAAACTAATCCCGAATTATCCATTGTTGCTGACCATCAAGCGGATATAAAGGCGCAATTTTGTAAAAAAACAGACGTTGACAGTAAGCCTGAGCTGACGCTTTCTCAGACGTTGGTGTTGGTGATTTTTGCCTTAACCTTTGCGGTGATGATTTGGGGTGTATCAAGTCAAGGCTGGTGGATGGCAAAAATGGGCGCGCTCTTTATTGCGTCGTCTGTGTTGGTGGGTTTTGTCACTTGGATGGGGGAAAAAACCTTTACAGAAGTCTTTATTAATGGCGCCCGTGATTTATTAGGCGTGGCCATTATTATTGGGATTGCGCGAGGTATTGTTGTTGTCATGGACGCGGGTCATATGACAGATACTATTTTGCATTTGGGTGAAGAAACGCTCAGTGGTTTATCGGCTGTCGTCTTTATCAATGCCATGTTTGGTATTGAAGTGCTTATGTCGTTTTTTGTTCCTTCTTCCTCTGGTTTAGCGGTTTTAACCATGCCGATTATGGCGCCATTGGCTGATTTTTCTGGCGTGGGCCGTGAATTGGTGGTGACGGCGTACCAGTCGGCTAATGGGTTGGTGAACTTATTTAATCCGACTTTTGCTGTGGTGATGGGCGGATTGGCCATTGCTAAGGTGCCTTACGAAAGATGGTTACGCTTTATTTGGCCGCTATTGTTGGTCCTTTGTCTCATCATTATGGGCTCTCTCAGTGTTGTCGCGCTAAGCGCATAAGCCTTGGCTTATTCGTACCTTTTTTGGCCTTGATGAATTGTTTTTGTGCTTGGCCTTAGGTTTTTTCAACCACTTTTTAGGACACGATTATGATCGAATTTGGCGTTCATTCCGAAGTAGGCAAATTACGAAAAGTCATTGTCTGCCGACCGGGTCTTGCCCATTCTCGTCTTACACCGGCCAATGCCGCAGAGTTATTGTACGACGATGTGTTGTGGGTTCAGCAAGCGCGGACAGACCACATGGATTTCTGTATGAAAATGGAAAGCCGTGGCGTTAAAGTACTCGAATTTGGGCTTTTATTAGAACAAACCTTGCGTGATAAAACGGCGCGGGCTTGGGTTCTTGATCGTCGTATTAGCGAGAATCAAGTTGGTGTTGGCATGTTGAATGATTTGCGCAGTTGGCTTGATGATATGCCGGCTGAGCAATTGTCTATTTACCTTATTGGTGGTATTTCAGTTCATGATTTGCCTTTCCAGTCTCATGGCATGTTCGGTAACTATCTTGGGGTTGATGGTTTTGTCATACCCCCATTACCAAATACACAATTTACCCGAGATAACAGCAGTTGGATTTACAACGGTGTCACAGTAAACCCTATGTATTGGCCGGCACGCCGTCCAGAAACATTATTAATTACCGCGGTATATCGCTTTCATCCTGAGTTTGCACCGGCTTTTAACAATGGTGATTTTAAAATTTGGTGGGGTGACCCAGATCAGGATCATGGTCCAGCAACCGCCGAAGGGGGCGATGTGATGGCCTGGGGCAATGGTAGCGTGTTGATCGGAATGGGCGAGCGGACGTCACCACAAGCGGTTGGACAAATTGCCAAACGACTGTTCGAGCAGGGCGCAGCCACTCGTGTGATTGCTTGTCAAATGCCTCGTTCTCGTTCTGCCATGCACCTTGATACCGTATTTAGCCATTGTGATCGGGATGTCGTTACGGCTTTTACCGATGTGTGTGATGAGATTCAATGTTATAGCCTACGACCAGGCGATAACGCTGGGCAGATTGATTTTCGTAAAGAAAAGAAACACTTATTTTCCCTCGCGGCGGAATGTTTAGGCATTAAAAAACTCAACGTGGTGCAAACCGGCGGTGACCATTATCAAAAAGAACGCGAGCAATGGGATGATGGCAATAACGTCGTTGCACTGGAGCCCGGAGTGGTGGTTGCTTATGACCGTAATACTTATACCAATACCTTATTGCGCAAAGCGGGCGTAGAAGTGATTACAGTGAGTGGCGCAGAATTAGGCCGAGGTCGCGGCGGCGGTCATTGTATGACGTGTCCTGTTTGGCGTGACCCAGTTGAATATTAGGTCGTAACGTCAGACTTTTTAATCACTTTTTTAAATGCACCTGTTACCGATATTACTCATTGTTATCAGCTAAATTCACATTATTTGAATTTAGCTGATTCTTATTCAAGGAATTTAAAATGTCGTTCAATTTACGTAATAGAAACTTTCTTAAGTTATTAGATTTTAGTCAGCGCGATGTTAATTTTTTATTAGATTTGTCTCGGGATCTTAAACGTGCGAAATACAGTGGTATGGAGCAACAGGGTTTAAAAGGCAAAAATATTTGTCTGATCTTTGAAAAATCATCGACTCGAACTATGTGTGCGTTTGAAGTCGCTTCTTTTGATCAAGGTGCACAAGTGACTTATTTAGGGCCTTCTGGTTCACAAATCGGTAAGAAAGAGTCAATGAAAGACACGGCTCGTGTGCTGGGTAGAATGTTCGACGCGATTGAATACCGTGGCTTTGGTCAGGACGTTGTTGAGGAGCTTGCTCAATACGCGGGTGTGCCAGTGTACAACGGTTTAACCAATGAATTTCATCCAACTCAAATGCTGGCCGATTTGTTAACCATGCGTGAACACAGTGGCAAACCATTGAGTGAAGTAAGTTACGCCTATGTGGGCGACGCTCACTCTAATATGGGTCATTCGCTGATGATTGCAGGTTGTCTAATGGGTATGGATGTTCGTATTGCGGCGCCTAAATCCCTATGGCCGAGTGATGAGTTTTTAAAACCAGCACGTGAGTTAGAAAAGCGTTATGGCGGTAAACTGACCATCACAGAAGACCCTAAAGAAGCGGTTAAGGGATGTGATTTTATCCATACCGATGTTTGGGTTTCTATGGGGGAACCGGACAGTGTTTGGGAAGAACGCATTAAACTGTTAACACCTTATCGTGTAGACAGTGCTTTGATGCAATCGACAGGTAACAGCGCCACCAAATTCATGCATTGCCTACCGGCCTTTCATAACCGCGACACGGATGTGGGCGAAGAAATTTTCCAAAAATTTGGCATTACTGAAATGGAGGTTTCCGATGACGTATTTGAATCGGTGGCGGGCATTCAGTTTGATCAGGCAGAGAACCGTTTGCACACCATCAAGGCGATGCTAGTGGCAACACTAGGAAATTAATAAGTGGTGACGCTAGGAAATTAATACGAGGCAACACTTGGGAACTAAAGGAGTGATGGTATGAGAATTGTAGTTGCTCTGGGTGGCAATGCTTTGCTTAAGCGCGGTCAACCGTTAACAGCGCAAGCGCAGCGTGAAAACATCAAAATCGCAGCGCAGGCCTTGGCAAAAATTGCCGAGAATAATGAGCTGATTATTACCCATGGTAATGGTCCTCAAGTCGGCCTGCTGGCATTACAAGGCAATGCTTATAAGCCGGATGAATTGTATCCTCTTGATGTGTTAGGGGCAGAAACCGAGGGCATGATCGGTTACATGATAGAACAAGAAATGGGTAATTTTGTGCCATTCGAACGGCCTTTGGCAACACTGTTGACCATGGTGGAGGTAGACCCCAAAGACCCTGCTTTTAGTCATCCTACCAAATTCATTGGCCCTGTGTATGAAGAAGCAGAAGCCAAAAAATTGGCCAAGGACAATCATTGGAGCATTAAGCCGGATGGACAAAAGTGGCGTCGTGTTGTGGCTTCTCCTTTGCCAAAACGGATTTTTGAGATTCGTCCGATTCGTTGGTTATTAGAAAAAAATACCATCGTGATTGCCAGCGGTGGTGGTGGTATCCCCACTATGTACGATGCAGACAGTCATTTGAAGGGCGTGGAAGCAGTGATAGATAAAGACCTATCGAGCGAGTTGCTAGCGCGAGAATTAGGTGCGGATTTATACATCATGGCCACCGATGCCGAGGCGGTATTTCTTGATTGGGACACACCCGAGCAACGAGGGATTAAATGTGTGAATCCGATTGATTTAGCGAACTATGAATTCGCCGCTGGTTCCATGGGGCCAAAGGTTAGTGCAGCTTGTCAATTTGCCGAGAAGACCGGCAAAATAGCAGCGATTGGATCATTAGAAGATTTAGAGCAAATAGTTGCCGGAACAGCGGGAACTCGAGTCAGTAAGCTAGTTGGGGACATGGAAAGTTATTGATTTGTGATTAACAAAAAAGCGAACCTTAAGGTTCGCTTTTTAATACGTTAATCTAACGTCAGTTTACGACATTATTTCGCGGCGTTTGCTTTACGTGCTTGATGCAGTTTTTTGTAGCTTTCAATCAATCGTAAATGCGGTTCGATGCCTTCAAGTTGCATGCTGGTCTTCGTTAAGCCATAAAAACGCACATCGCCAGTGACGGAACCTACAACATTATCCATCACGTCTTTTCCAAACATACGGTTGAAGCTATGGATGAAATCGTCCAGCTCTAATTCTTCGTCTAAAGTCACCTCTAGCACCGCATTCATGGCTTGATAAAAAAGGCCGCGTTGCACTGTATTGTCGTTGAACTGTAAGAACTCACCGACTAACTCCATAGCATCTTCGTGTGCGCCGAGAGCCAAATAAATCAGGATCTTAAGTTCCATAATCGTTAACTGGCCCCACACGGTATTGTCATCAAATACAATGCCGATCAAGGTAGGGATATCTGTGTAGTTATCGAGTTGGCTTTCTTCTAAACGAGTCACCAAATTGGCAAGTTGCTTAGCGTTTAAAGCATGCAGGTTTAGGATGTCTTCACGATAATCCAGCGATTTGTTGGTGTTGTCCCACACCAAGTCTTCAACGGGGTAAATCTCAGAATAATCGGGTACAAGTATACGGCAGGCTGACGCACCTAAATCAGTAAATTCAGCGATGTACACCTCTTTACCTAAGTCTTCTAAGATACCAAATAGACTGCTGGCTTCTTCTTCGTTGGTGCCGGAAAAATCCCATTCGCAAAAATCATAGTCGTACTTGCTGCTAAAGAAACGCCATGAAATAACCCCAGTTGAATCGATAAAGTGCTCGACAGCGTTTTCAGGCTCGCTCACCGCCATGCTGTTAAATGTCGGTTTTGGCACATCGTTTAAACCTTCGAAGCTGCGACCTTGCAGTAGTTCGGTTAAGCTGCGCTCTAGTGCTACTTCAAGGCTTGGATGGGCGCCAAAAGAAGCAAACACACCACCTGTTTTCGGGTTCATCAGAGTCACACACATGACCGGGAATTGACCGCCGAGTGAGGCGTCTTTTACCACTATTGGAAAGCCTTGTTCTTCTAAGCCGTTAATACCCGCGAGAATGCTTGGATATTTTTCGAGCACTTGCATAGGAACATCAGGTAACACAATTTCATCTTCGATGATTTGGCGTTTAACCGCACGCTCGAAAATTTCCGACAAGCATTGTACGTGCGCTTCTTGCAGATTGTTTCCCGCGCTCATACCATTACTTAGAAAGAGGTTCTCGATTAGATTTGATGGGAAATACACCGTTTCACCATCGGATTTTCGTGTATAAGGAATTGAACAAATGCCGCGATCTTTATTGCCTGAATTGGTGTCAATCAAGTGCGAGCCAAACAACTCGTCGTCTGGGTTATAAATATCTAAGCAATAGTCATCTAACATACCTGTCGGTAAGGCATCGTTTTTGGTTAGTGCAAACCACTTTTCATTCGGGTAATGCACAAATTCACTGTTGGCGATGTCCGTGCCAAAAAATTGATCATTGTAGAAAAAATTGTTATTTAAACGTTCAATAAACTCACCGAGTGCAGAACACAGAGCGCTCTCTTTCGACGCGCCTTTACCGTTGGTAAAACACATAGGCGATGCGGCGTCACGAATGTGCAGAGACCACACGTTAGGTACGATATTGCGCCAAGATGAGATCTCAATCTTCATGCCAAGATCGGCTAACATCTCCGTCATATTGGCAATGGTTTGTTCTACTGGTAGATCTTTGCCGAGAATAAAGGTGTTTGATTCACCATCGGACTGGCCCATCAACATTGCATTGGCGTCTGCGTCTAGGTTTTCAACGGTTTCAATCTTAAATTCTGGCCCAGTTTGCACCACTTTTTTGACGGTACAACGATCAATAGAGCGCAAAATACCTTGGCGATCTTTATCTGAAATATCGTCTGGTAGCTCGACTTGGATTTGGAAAATCTGATTGTAGCGATCTTCTGGATCAACAATATTGTTCTGCGACAGACGGATGTTGTCTGTTGGGATATCTCGGGCTTTGCAATACACCTTCACAAAATACGCCGCACACAGTGCCGACGACGCTAAGAAATAGTCAAACGGACTTGGCGCCGAGCCATCGCCTTTGTAGCGGATAGGCTGATCGGTGGTAACGGTAAAATCATCAAACTTGGCTTCAAGTCTCAGATTGTCGAGAAAATTAACTTTAATTTCCATTGAATAGGGTTTCCATTTAATAGGCGAGTGCTCTTCCAAGATGCGTCATTGGTTGTATTGAGCCATTGCGGTGAATTATCGGTGATAGATGGGGGTAGAGTAAAATTAAATCGACTCTTCTATAAAACAAAACGCATTAGTAGCGTGGCTCGCTCCAATTAGTCGGTACGGCGAGTTCGTTAGAGAGTAAGCTGGTTAGGCAGCTTACCAGTTCATTAAGGAGTAATTATGACGAAAGGTGACGACAGTACTATTGATTCATCCAATGATAAAACCATTAATAGTATGAATGATAGAGCCGCTGGGGTTGTCATGGGAACGGCGGGGAACAGTGCTAATTTACTCGGTTCAACGTTAGGCTTGTCCGGTACTAGGCAGAGTAACCCATATAACCGAGTTACTCCGGGTGAGTTGCCGGGCATTGAACATCTTTTAGATGTGTCAGTGCCTCCTGAGTCCGGCAGCGTTAGCATAAGTTATATTGATTACTCTGCGACTAAGTTGGAAATGGGAGAGGTGACTGACCTTGATGAATTTCTAGCCAAGCCTCTGCCAGATTGGATAACGACGAGGTGGATTAATGTCAGCCATCCGCACCCTTATGTGATTAACCAGTTTCGCCACCATTTTGCGTTTCATACACTAACAGCAGAAGATGTGATGCATATTCCTCAGCGTCCGCGGGTTGAGTTTTTTGATGATCATGTGTTTGTCGTGCTGCGCATGCTGCAGTTGGTGGAATGCGTACCCGACAATACCTCAGCAGGTGGCGTGTTGGACGCAGAGCAAGTGAGTCTGCTTCTTTACGATAAAGTGCTCATCACATTTCAGGAAAAGCCGGGAGATGTGTGGCAACCCATTAGAGAGCGCTTGCAAAAAGATAATGTCCGCATCCGTAAAAGCGGCACAGGCTATCTGCTTTATGCATTGTTAGATGCGATGGTCGATCATTGTTTTCCTGTATTAGAACAATATGGCGATCTCCTCGAAGAGCTTGAACTGATTACCTTAGAAAAACCCACACCAGAGGTTTTGCATCGAATTCATGCCGTTAAGCGTGAGCTTTCTTTGTTGCGACGTATTGTTTGGCCAATGCGGGAAGTGGTGGATCAGTTATACCGTGAAGAAGACGGCCGCATGGGTGAGGTAACTAAACCGTATCTTCGCGATGTCTATGAGCACACTATTCAAATTGTTGAAATCATTGAATCCTATCGCGAGATGGTTAGCGGCTTAACCGATCTTTATATGTCCGCGGTGTCCAATCGTATGAACGAAATCATGAAAGTGTTAACCATCATGTCTTCCGTGTTTATTCCCTTGACCTTTGTTGCTGGTGTTTACGGGATGAACTTTGCTTATATGCCAGAATTGACCCAGCGATGGGCGTATCCCGCTATTTGGTGTGTTTTTATCTTACTGACTGTCGGCATGGCGTTTTTCTTCAAACGTCGAGGCTGGCTGGGAGGAGGTCGCTAGGTTCTCTATCACTCTCCATTAATAGAGAAAGTCGATAGAGGGTGGCGTTTTCAGTAAAACATAGTATTTCGTTCATCGTGTCCATTGTCTAATGAGCGAGATACATGGCTCTCAAATGTTTACGAGACAAGGGACTGAAAACCAAACTGGCGTTTGGTTGACAAAAATGCGGTTGAAGTCCCAAAGATGTTTTGTTGTAAGTCTGAACTGGCTTGACTCGAAGAGTATCTCGTTATGAAATTAGATATGGGTTGAAAAGTGTTTTATTTTAGCAATCGTACTATCTGTGTATTTTTTGCTTTGGTTGCCTCATCCTTTGCGCTCCAGCCCTTGTGATTTCTAATGTTAATTGATGCATTAGTGGCCAGAAGTGCTTTTAATACTTCTATTTGGTTATTGGCTGCTGCAAAGTGTAAGGCTGTTGAACCCTCTCGTGTGCGTAGGTTTACGTTTGCTCCATTTTTGATTAAGAGCGTTGCAATTTTTGCCTGTAAAGCGTCGCCCCCATAACTATGGTTGTTTGCTGTTAAATGAAGGGCTGCCCAGCCGTCGCTATTTTTAATATTAAGATCACTTGATAATGGAAGAGCCTGCTTAATAATGTCTATTTTTCCAAGGTAAACCGCTAACATTACAGGAGTCCAGCCATTGTTATCGGTAAGATCTACACTGGCTCTGGCGTTTAGTAGGGTGGTAGCTACTAATGGATATTCATTTCCTATTGCTACACTTAATGCGGTTTCACCAGTATTAATTTTACTGTTTAAATCTGCCCCAGCGGCAATAAGTACATCGGCTATTTTTGCTAGGGTTTTGTCACCACCTTTACTTTCTGAGTAAGCTGTAAAGTGAAGGGCTGTCCAGCCATTTTCTTGTTTTAGATCTAGGTTTTGAGGAAGTTTAGCAAGTTTTTTTACAATGGGCAGGTTGCCATTTTGTACTGCTACCATGAGTGGTGTCATGTTCTTGTTGTTTCTAAGTGATGGCGCTGCTTTTGCTTTGATAAGTACTTGAGTAACAAACTGATAATTACGCTCTATGGCAAGATGTAACGCTGATGACTTATCGTTGGTTTGAATATTTATGTCTGCTCCTGCGTTAATCAATAAACGCGCGATTACTGCTTGTTTCTCATCGCTTCTCAATATTTCGTTTTCAAATAAGAAGTGAAACGCCGTCCAACCATTATTATCTTTAGCGTCTAAATTTTGAGGAAGGACTATGATATTTTTAATAAGGCTTATATCCCCTCCACGAACGGCATGCATTAATGGCGATTGTCCATTCTTATCCTTTAAAGTGATATCGGCTCCGTTATCTATTAACGCTTGAGAAGTGTATTGGGCACTATTTTTAATTGCTAAATGTAAAGGGGTAAATCCATTTCTATTTTGAAGGTTGATATTAGCACCTGACTGTATGAGGAAGTCTACGATTTCGTTTTGTAGTAAATCTTCTTTTTTACTTAGTCTGTAGCTTATAAAGTGCAAGGCGCTCCAGCCATAATTGTCTTGAGTGTTTACAGTCTCTGAGGTGGTGAGTTTTTTGAGTATATCTAGGTTTTCAGTTTGCACAGCAGTCATTAATGCTGTTTTTCCTGTTTCATCTTTGATCGATATGTCTGTATTTTCAGTCAGTAGAACGTCTGCAACTCTCTGTCGGTGGTTTGATATAGCTTTATCTAATGTTGTTTTTTCTTGAGGGCCTAGTATGTTGATATTAGCACCTGCTTTTATGAGGAGTATGGCTATATTTGCTTGAAGAGCGTCACCTCCACTGCTGTCTGGATGGGTTGTTAGGTGCAGTGCTGACCAGTTATTTTCGTCTTTATAGTTTAGATTTTCCGATCGTTTTAATTGATCCTTGACTCGTTGTATATTGCCGCTATAGATGGCATTCATTAAAGGAGAGAACGACTCTTTATTAAGTGCGTTTGTACTCTCAGTTGCATCAATTAGGTTCTTTGCAACGAGGGGGCGTTTATTGGATATAGCAGTATTTAATATATTTTTGTTGTATGAAATAGGTATGATTGCGCCCGATTTAACAAGTATTCTAGCAATCTCTGCTAGCTGCTCATCACTACCTTTACTTTCTCCTAAAGCTGTAAAATCAAGAGCAGATTGACCTTTTTTATTTCGGAAATTAATGTTTTGTGGCTTTTCCAATATGTTATTAACGATATCTGGATTCGCCATTTTTACAGCAAACATTAACGGAGTGTATCCATTATATTCGATATTAACATCAGCGTTTGATGCTAATATTTCTTTTACACTTAAAGGTTTTTTGTCTAAAATAGCGGACACTAAAGGTGTAATTCCGTCTTTCATTCTGATATTAATATCAGCTCCTGAGTTGACGAGAAGAGCGATTATTTTAGCTTGCTCTCTATCTGCGCTGGTATTTTTTTTGGCATTGATATAATACAAAGGAGGAAGCCCAAAATTATTATTTATATTTGGCTTTGCTCCTCGATCTAAAAGGTATTTCACTTCAGATATTGAATTGTTTTGTACTGATATATGTAGCAACGTATCTGATTTACTATTGACGCTACTGTTAATGTTCATTCCATCATCTAGACGATTTTTTACTCCTTCGAAATAGGCTGTATGATGTGGAAAAATAGAACAGCCAGTTATAAATATCATCAAAAATAGTAATGTTAAAAACTTCCGTATTAAGTTATTGTCCATTTAATTTACACCTTTTTATAGAATCTTTATCTTGATATTAAGAATTGATTATACCTACAGTCGAGTGGGTTCTGTACAGAAAAAAATGATGTGTCTGAATTATGCGTCTCAAAAAAAATGTATTTTTTGAGAATTTATTACCTATAAATCAGTCAATAAAAACACTTCATCAACAAAAAAATATATGTTCACTGTTGATTTTTTTTCTAAGAAGGTGTAATTTTCGCCTTCTTGGTCAGTAAGAATTGAGTTTGCAACGGATTGCATTAGAAATTATAGCAAAAGGATTTTTGTGAAAGTCAGAGAATTTAAGCAAGATTTTTCTTGTCGGCATCTTGCTAAAGCCACACGACATACATCACTTTCCACGCACGCATTCGATTTGTTTTTAGCACATTTTAATGGGCTTCTACTTGATTTTTTCCATCTTAAGTCGATTTACGTCTCATTCTGCATAGAAAATGTTTTTCCATTTTCTACTATAGCTCTGTGCAACATTTTCTACTTTCGCGAGGGAGCTAGTAACAAATCTAGCTTTTTATTTTAAGTGAAAGCACACACTTTTCTAATTCTTCTTCCTTCTATGTTTTTTGTCTTCATAGGATTTTTTACTCCTAACGAGGCACTTTCAAAGCCCTTTATTGGTGATCATACCTCTATTGATCAAGTGTATGAGAATGGCAGGCTTCTTCGAGCTCAGTTTAAGAATAGAGAGGCCAGAGAGTATTTGAAGTATTCGATGAAAAAAGGCTCGGCGAAAGGGTTTTATCTATATGCCATTGAGCTTAAAGGCTATAACCAAACTGTTCGTACCGATAGTAATGTATATGACTATATATCTCGAGCTGCTGAGTTAGGTGATAAGCAAGCCGTTAGATATTTGGCATTAGGAGAATTAAGCGAGGATGTTTCATTTTTTTGGAAAGATAAATATTTTGAATTACTTAACCAGTTAGTCAATGAAGATAAAGGGCAGGCATTTTTTGAATTTTATCTTTTTTATCAACATTCAGATTTAGAACTTGCTAAAGACTATCTAAAAAAATCCGTGGCGCTTATGCACCCTGTTGCATTAATGGTGCAAGGGGATCTAATCATGCAGGGAGATGGCCCCTATTGGTTTTCATTTACAAGAAAAAAAGCATCAATTGAGACTTATAAACAAGCAGCCGAAACCTATTACCTTCCTGCAATAAAAAAATTTATTAATATCCTTGATGAAATAGGAGATGAAGATCAAGCGTTCGAGTGGCTTCTTAAAGCTGCCGGATTGGGAGATCTCTCATCCATTGCTTTGGTGGCTAGGACTCTATCGGGGAAAAGGGGTGTCCATAAATATGCACCTCTTAGTCTATCTCAAGCCAAAGCATATTATGACATATACATTGATATTGCAGGCCAGGATAAGTTTTCTGCTCTATATAAAAGTATGCTGGCTGAGCAGTATGACTTAGTTAATAAAATGAGTGATGAGCAGCTAAAGGAAGCAGATCAAAATATTATAAAAATCAAAGAAAACGTTAAGTATTTTTATTCATCAGACATTTTTTGGTTTGATGATGGGTACTTATATAGTTTATGAGTGTTAATTTTTATTGATGTGTTTAGAACCAGTTTTGTCTTTTTTATGTGAGTGTGTTTCATCTATTTAGCTTTCGTAATAGAAAAATTATCTAGATGAGTTTTTATAATGAGTTAGGACGGAGATGACGTATGTCAAAAGAAGGAAGTGTTGCACCGAAAGAGCGAATTAATATTAAGTATGTTCCTGCGACTGGTGATGCTCAGGCTGAAGTTGAACTACCACTTAAAACGCTTGTTGTTGGTGATTTTAAGGGACATACCGAAGAGACGCCACTTGAAGAGAGAAAAAGCATTTCTATCGATAAAAACAACTTTGAATCGGTTATGCGTGAAAGTAATTTACGTTTAAAAACGGCTGTAAGTAATAAGTTGGAAGACGAAGAGGGTGGTGAGTTAGCTGTTGAGCTTGAATTCAATGGTATTGCTGATTTTTCACCAGACTCAATCGCTTCACAAGTCCCTGAACTTAAAAAGCTTATCGAGCTTAGAGAGGCGTTAGTCGCCTTGAAAGGGCCTTTGGGGAATATTGCTGAGTTTAGAAAAAGTCTCCAAGGACTGATTACCTCTGATGAAAGTCGAGAACAATTATTGGCAGAGTTAAGCCTTATAAATGAAAGCAATTCAGATGAAGCTTCACATCCATCTGAATAATAGTTTGAGAACCTACTACAGGGAATATGTATGTCTACAAATGATGTTATAACGGAAGGGCTTGCTAGTGAGCAAGGTAGTAGTAACTTACTCGACGAAATTATGGCTCAAACGCGTATCGCGCCTAATGAGGTTGGGTATGACGTAGCTAAAAAAGGCGTTGCTGCTTTTATTGAAAATTTACTGCGTTCAAATCAGACTGAAGAGCCTGTTAACAAGGCTTTAGTAGATCAAATGCTTGTCGAGTTAGATCGTAAAATTAGTGCGCAAATGAATGAAATACTTCATGACGAGTCTGTTCAGAAAATGGAGTCATCATGGCGCGGCTTGAAATTATTGGTTGATAGAACCGATTTCAGAGAGAACAACAAAATTGACATTATTCATGTCACAAAAGAAGAGTTGTTAGAAGATTTTGAGTTTGCACCAGAAACAACGCAAAGCGGTTTGTATAAGCATGTTTATTCTTCCGGTTATGGTCAGTTTGGTGGTGAGCCTACAGGCGCGATTATCGGTAATTATGCTTTTACGCCGTCTACACCTGATATGAAATTGTTGCAGTATATGGGGGCGCTAGGTGCAATGTCTCATGCACCATTTATTTCAAGTGTTGGCCCTGAATTTTTTGGCATCGATTCTTTTGAAGAACTGCCTAATTTAAAAGATTTGAGCTCTATTTTTGAAGGGCCAAAATATACGAAATGGCGTTCACTTCGTGACTCTGAAGATGCTCGATATATTGGTTTAACGGCCCCTCGGTTCTTACTACGAGTTCCATATGATCCAATTGAAAATCCAATAAAATCATTTAATTACCAAGAAAATGTAAGTCAATCACACAGTAATTACCTTTGGGGGAATACTGCATTTGCATTTGCTTCACGTTTAACAGATAGCTTTGCCAAATATCGTTGGTGTCCAAATATCATAGGTCCTCAAAGTGGCGGCGCGGTAGAAGATTTACCTGTACATGTTTTTGAATCAATGGGAGAGCTTCAGGCCAAAATTCCTACAGAAGTCTTAGTGACGGACAGAAAAGAGTTTGAACTTGCTGAAGAGGGTTTTATTGCTCTTACGATGAGAAAAGGCAGTGATAATGCGGCCTTCTTTTCCGCGAATTCGGTTCAGAAGCCTAAAATATTTCCTAATACTAAAGAAGGTAAAGAGGCAGAAACTAATTATCGTCTGAGCACACAGCTTCCTTATATGATGATTATTAATCGACTCGCTCATTACGTGAAGGTATTGCAACGCGAACAAATTGGTGCATGGAAAGAGCGTCAAGATCTTGAACGTGAATTAAATGGTTGGATTAAACAATATGTTGCTGACCAAGAGAATCCACCCGCTGACGTTCGTAGTCGTCGTCCGCTTCGTGGGGCAAAAATTGAAGTGTCAGATGTTGAGGGGAATCCAGGTTGGTATCAAGTTTCTTTATCTGTTCGTCCACACTTTAAATATATGGGGGCTAACTTCGAACTTTCACTTGTTGGCCGCTTAGACCAAGCATAACTATGACTTATCTTGCAGATGAAGGCGTTGCATTTGGTATTGGCTTTTTAGAGCGTTTAGATATCAATGCGAAACCTATTTCTTTGTCTCAGGGGCCGGATTCAATAGATGTTCTCAACTCGATAAAATCGAATGTTGCGAACATCTTGAATTCTAGATTAGGAGAGGCTCAGTCCGCTCCTAATCTAGGTCTTATTGATTTTAATGATGCATCTTTAGGAACAATGGACCTCTCTTTGAGGGTTAAGCTGGCGGTCAATAGTTGCTTGAGTGTATATGAACCAAGATTATGTAATCTGCAAATTCAAACCGTCACTGATCCGAGTAATCCGCTGAGCTTATGCTTTCAAATAGATGCAGATATTAATAGTTCTGCACTTCATGAGAAGGTCAAAATCAGTTTGATTCTGGGTAATGATCGTAAATATAGAGTGTATTAGTAGTGAGCCAAGAGAAATACTTTAGAGAAGAGTTGGCGTTTCTGCGTGAGCAAGGGAAGCAGTTCACTGAAATTCATCCACAGCTCTCTCGTTTTTTACATGGGCGAAATACCGATCCTGATGTTGAACGATTGTTAGAGGGCTTTGCTTTTTTAACAGGGCGTTTAAGAGAAAAAATAGAAGACGAGTTTCCAGAACTCACGCACTCTATTATTAATATGCTGTGGCCTAATTATTTAAGGCCTGTTCCTAGTATGAGCATTGTTAAATTTTTTCCTGAAGAGAGCATCAGTGTAAAGCATGTTATTAGTTCTGGTACTCAGCTAGATAGTCGTCCAGCATTTGGAACGACTTGTCATTTCAAAACATGTCGAGATGTTTCTATTTATCCAATTGAGTGTGAAAGTGTTTCCGCGCACCATACAAGAGAAGCCAGTACTGTTGATTTGATAATGTCGATGGATGGCGAATTAACAATTGATGATATTAAGCTAGATACATTAAGATTTTATATTGGTGGCGATAAATATAGCTCAGAGATGCTGTATCTATGGCTTAACCATTACTTAGAAAGTGTTACTTTAGATGTTGATGGCGTAGAGTTTAGATTGCCTAAAAATTGCTTCTCTCTCGTTGGTTTTAATGAAGGCGATGCTTTATTACCCTATCCTAAAAATGTATATGATGGATATAGGATTCTTCAAGAATATTTAACCTTTCCAGAAGCTTTCTATTTCTTTGATATGAAAGGTGTTGATAATGTTTTACCTAGAGATACTACAGGTGTTTTTACTATTCGAATGATATTTAATAAAACATTTCAAGCGGGTATGAAAATTAAAAGTGAAATGTTTCAATTGTATTGTACGCCAGTCGTCAATTTATTTGAACACGATGCAGACCCTATTGATTTAACTGGGCGTAAGACAGAATATAGAATTTTTCCATCTAGTAGTACCCCAGAACATTACGAGATTTTTAATATAAATGAAGTAGCTGGTTGGCAGAATAGCACGAATGTGGACTCACGTATTCGTGGTGGAAAGCGTATTTACTCATCATTTGAAAGCTTTCAGCATGAAGTAGAAAGAGTAAGAAACCGTGAAGCTCTTTATTATCGAGCTAGAGTGAAAGACAGTATAAGAAAAGATGGGTTTGATAATTTCATTTCTTTTATTCGTGGAGATGAAGTATCAGCTTATAATTTTGATGAATCTGTATCAATTAAATTGACTTGTACTAATCGTCAATTACCTGTTGAACTGGGAGTTGGTGATATTTGTGTCGCAACAGACAGCTCTCCAACTTTTGCTAGTTTTGAAAATATTACGATACCTTCTCAACCCCTACGACCCGTTTTAGACGGTAGTTTGCTTTGGACTCTCATTTCAAATTTATCACTGAATTACTTATCCCTTCTATCAAAAGACGCATTATGTTCGGTTCTTAGAGCATATGATTTTAAAGCCCTTGTGGATCGTCAAGCAGAAAGAGTTTCAAGGCTAAGATTAAACGGAATTTTAAATATTGAATCAATGCCAACAGACAGATTGATTTATGGAATGCCAATCAGGGGGCTGAAATCAACAATTACCTTAGATCAAGAGGCGTTTGGATCGGAAGGGGAGTTGTTCTTGTTTGGTACAGTTCTTAGTAAGTTTTTTTCATTGTATGCAAGTATCAATTCTTTTCATGAGTTGATTGTTATTAATTCGACTAATAAAGAGGAGTATTCGTGGGGGATCCAGGAAGGGATGCAGCCGTTAATATAAATCAAAACAGTCCCTTCGCTGATAGAGATATATTCCCCGGTGATGTAGAAAATTTTAATTTTTATCAACTAGTCGAATTATTACATCGTCTTGAAAAGCAAGATCCAGAAAGTGAAGAGTGGGAATCACAATGCAGGTTAGTATTTAGTGCAAACCCTAGTTTAGGTTTTTCACCTTCAGATGTATCGACACTGTCTGTGCTCGATGATCAAAGGTTAAAACTTCAAACTAATTTTTTTGGCTTAGCGGGTGCCCAGTCACCACTTCCTGGTTTTATGCTGGAAGAACTTGCGAGTGAAGATGAATTTGGATTGCGGCGACAGTTTTTGGATTTTTTTAATAATCGATTAATTACTCTTGTTTATCGGGTATGGAGAAAATATCGCTATTATGTGCGTTTTCAAGAGGAAGCAAAAGATCAATTTTCTGCTCAGCTATTTGCTTTTGTTGGTTTAGCCGACCAAGGAATGAGAGGAGATACACCGATTAACTGGTGCAAAATGCTTGCTTACTCAGGAACGTTAGCAGGGAGGAGTCGTTCTCCTCAGGTTGTTGTGGGCATAATTTCTCATTGTTTTGATTTGCCTGAAGTATCAGTACGGCAGTGGGTGAAACGTAAGGTTCCGATTCAAAAAGCACAAAAAATACAACTTGGGATACAGAATTGTGACATTGGAGAAAATACAGTTTTAGGAAGCAGTGTTAATGATATCAAAGGGAAATTTGCCATTCAGATTAAAGGGCTAGATAAAAACCGATTTGCAGATTTTTTGCCATTAGGCCGTGAATTTCTTTCTTTATGTAAGTTGGTCGAGTTTATTTTAAGAGAGCAAATGGCATATGACCTTGAACTTACATTAAAAGAGAACGAGGCGCCTACTATGTCGCTTGGTAATGGCAATGTTTCTTTAGGCTGGTCGTCGTTTCTTGGTGAATCTAAACACAAGTTGAAACAACAACGTGAGAAAAAAGTTGTGATACAAGTAAGGCAATAGTTATGGAAGACGAAGAGAAAATTATCAATTTAGTGGTCGTAAATGTCAGTGCTCTTGAGGCAGGTCTGTCTGCAAAAGCGTCTTTCGGTGTCTTAGGTGGCATTATTGGTTCCGATGTTGATGCTTTTTGGTATTTGACTGATCAAGTTGGAACGATTTTTTCATTACATTGTGAAATTGTTTTTATCGATGGCGCATTTTGTATAAAAGATATTTGTGGCGAAACATATATAAATTTTTCTCATATGCCCTTGGGCAAAGAACAGTACGCACGACTTTCTGATGAGGACTGCATAAAAATTGGAGATTATGAGGTTCGTGTTTTTTTAAATAGAAAAGAAGGGAATGAAAATGAAAACTATTCTCTCGAACAACTTTTCTCGAGTAAAGCGTCTGAATTATTAGATGATGTGTATGATTCTGAAAATATTATATCTAATGATATAGGATATACAGATATAAAAGAGGATAGCTTAATAGTTGACCCTATTGAAGCACTCAATTCATATGATGATAAATCTCTTGAAGAAAGCCTTCTAGAGGATGAAGTTAGGGGTTTTTCTAATGATTTTGAAGAGGAACTCTTAGACCATATTAATAATAATATAAATAAATATCCAAGCATTAGCTTACAAGCCGATACTGAAAATGACATAGAGTCTGCTTTTTCAATGAACGGGTTTAGAAAAAATATAAAAAAATATAAAAACAATTTAAAAATAAAATCATCAAAAGAAAATTCACAAGTTCCGAATGAAAAAAATCTAATTGATAAAATAATAGTAAAAGAGGCTCATCCTATGGACGATAATGTATTAGATTTACTTGAGCAAGAGATGGCGGAAAATTACTCAAAACATGAATTACCAGCTCCTAGATCAGAAAATAATAAGCAATTTGAAAATAGGCTAATTACCAATAATCATGTACTAGGTGGCCCAATGTTAGCTGGCTTAGGAGTGGATGTAGGCAACCATTCAGACATGGAAGAAATGCAGTCTTTGTCTGCTGAAATGGGCGCTACTTTACGAATTTGTATTCAGGGGTTACTAGATTTACACACACAAGTTAAAGATAGCCGTTATGGGATGATGCATAGAAGTCTTCAGCCAATAGAAGACAATCCACTACGCTTAGGCTTGTCTTATGAGGAGACAATCCGAACTATGTTTGATGAAGAGAAAAGTGCTGTTCATTTATCCGCAGCATCTTCAGTAGAAGAGAGCCTTCGAATGATAAAAATTCATAATGAGGCTGTGCAGTACGCTACTAATACCGCGTTAGGACAGATACTTAAAGCCTTGTCTCCTGATTCCTTATTAAAAAGGTTTAATCGTTATAGTCGTAAGCCGATGCTTGACTTTGATGAAGATAAATCATGGGCGTGGGATATGTATGGAAAGTATTATCAAGAATTAACCTCAAATCGCCAGCAAGGATTTGAAAAACTATTCTGGGAAATATTTGAACAATCCTATGATAAAAAAGTTCGTGAGAAACATGCTGAATAAAAACGTAATAACGCCGTTACTTTATTTTTTGTGTGCTCAATTAATAACAGGGTGTAGCAGTCTGTCGGACACTACAATAACGCCTGGCGAAGCAAAGGATGAGCTAACACAAGTTACTTTTAGTTTGGTTGCTGATGATGATGTAAATCCAGGTTTGTTTGGCGTAGCTTCGCCTATTGAAATTCAGGTATTTGAACTCGTTGATGACTCGATGTTTATGTCAGCAGACTTTGATCAAATTACAGAAGATTATGAAAAAGCATTAAAAAACAATTTCATAAAAAGCTATGACTACGTTATGACACCTGGCCAGTTTAAGTTTATTGATGATTTTGAAATAAACACAGAAACTAATTATATAGGTGTAATGGCCAAGTTTTCTGAGCCAGATCTTAGCGAATGGAAAAAAGCTGTCAAAATCTTAAATCGAGGAAGAATTTATCATTTACTGATGTTCTTTAACGATTATGAGGTTAAATTGAAGAAGGTTGAGTAAATATGATCCCTCGAAATAGAGTTATTTGGAATGAAGGTTTATTTATTAAGCCTCAGCATTTTCAGCAACAGCAGAGGTATAATGAATATAATTTAAACGAGCGTTTTCTTTCTGTTGGTCGATATTTATATGGGATATCACAATTACTAATTAATCCAGAATTTTTATCATTCGGTCGAGTAGCTGTTGACTGCGTTGTTGGCGTTATGCCTGATGGGACTGTCTTCCGAATCCCTCAAGAAGATATCTTGCCAGATGCTCTAGAAATTGAAGATGCTACTTTAACAGGGCAAATTATTTATCTAGCAATTCCGTTGAAAAATGAGTCCTTGCTAGAGGTTGACTGGCCAAGTGAAAAAGGAACAGGTCGTTACTCTAGCCGTCGTCAAGATGTTAAGGATATCCAATCTATTGATGGTGATACAGCCCCTATCGAAATTGCATCTCCACACCTTAGATTGATGTTGGAAAAAGAAGATCGTAGTGCTTATGCGTCTGTAGCAATTGCAAAAATCCGTGAAAAACGAACGGATGGTAGTGTCGTTCTCGAACCTGACTTTATCCCATGTCATTTTGATGTTAGCTGTAGTCCTCAGTTGCATAGATGTATTAATGAAATAGCAGGCTTGATGAAAGAGCGAGCTAAAGGTATTGCTCAAAGACTTGGTTCATCAGGTCAAGGAGCGATTGCGGATGTTTCTGATTTTATGTTGCTTCAAGCCCTGAACCGTTTGCAACCTATATTACAGCACTTAGTGGGATTGAAAAGCCTTCACCCTGAGCGCTTATATGAAACTCTATCTTCAATTTGTGGTGAATTGGCAACCTTTACTGATGAAAGCAGACTTTCTCCAGAGTTGTTAGGTTATAACCACGACATGCCAAGTGATTCTTTTTGGCAAGTTATTAGGAATCTACGTCAAAGCTTAAGTGTAGTACTGGAACCTAGAGCGGTTTCAATACGATTAGATCATCGTAAATATGGACTAATGGTTGCGACAGTAAATGATACTCAGCTGATTGAAAATGCTGAATTTATTCTTGCTGTAAAAGCCGATATGCCTTTAGAGGAGCTACGTAAATTATTTAGTCAGCAAACTAAAGTGTCTTCTGTTGAAAAAATTCGTGATTTGATTTCGCATCAGTTACCTGGAATACCTGTCATATCACTGCCGGTCGCGCCTAGGCAGCTTCCATACTATTCGGGTTATACCTATTACCGTTTAGACAAAAGCAGTAATGCATGGGCAATGTTAAAAGGTTCTGCTGGCTTTGCTTTTCATGTTGCTGGTGCTTTCGAAGGGCTAGATCTACAGTTTTGGGCAATTAGGGATTAATTATGGCTGGTAATGGTAATGCAGGAAATTATGATGATTTGCTTTTTGATGAAGCGAAAAATATTAATGAGGATAAAGAGTATTGGTTTCAACTTAGAGGGCACAATACAAATCCTTTAATTGATACCGCAACAAGCTTTTTTGGACTATCTCTAAGGGTAAAGAGCCTGAGTAAATGTCCAAATATAGAACAGATATATAAGCAGACGATAGAAGAAATCAACATTATCGAAATTGAGTTGACTGAAAAAGGTTATGAGCATGCTGTTTTAATGGCTTATCGCTATATTTTATGCGCTTTTTTAGACGAAGCCGTTATGGGGACGAAATGGGGAGGCTCCTCTGTATGGGCTGAATACTCTATGCTCTCACGCTATCATAATGAAACTTGGGGTGGTGAAAAAGTCTTTACCATCGTTTCTCGATTAGAAAAAGATCCAGAACGATATAAAGATTTACTTGAATTTATGTATCGCTGCCTAGTGTTGGGTTTTGAGGGTAAGTTTAAAGTGATGAAAAATGGTAGAGAGGAAAGAGAAAAAATCATAAATAAAATTTATACAATATTAAATTCAATGGGAGAGAGTCAGCCCCAGAAACTAACATCATCAACTAATCAAGTTGTTAATACTCGTTATAAATTAAGTCGCCAGCTTCCTGTATGGTCCGTTTTTGCCTTATTTTCAATTGTTTGGATGGTTGCATTCTCTGGTTATTACTTTCTTCTGCATTCAAAGTCGAAAGATGTCTTGATACAACTAAATCAAATCCTACAGTAGTAGGTTTAATAGTTAAGGATTGAATAGATTCATACCTAATTATTAGTATTAATTTTTCACAAGGAAGAAGGGACTAAAGTGATTCGAATTGAATTGTCGACATTAATTTCTAAATTAAACTCTCAAAGTAAAATTGCTTTAGAGCAAGCTGCTTCATTATGTATTGAGCGCCAACATCCGGAAGTTAGCGTAGAGCATTTTTTGAGTATTCTGCTTCAAAATCCGATGTCAGATGTTTGTGTGATTTTTGATCATGTTAAGCTATCTAAAAATGAAATACAGAATGCAATTTCTAGTGGTTATCAAAGATCAATAGTATTGGATACCTACCCACCATTCTCTCCCTTGCTAATAGAGCTTTTACAAGAGGCATGGTTGCTTTCAACTACTGAATTGAATCAATTTGAATTACGATCTGGTGCCATATTATTAGCCTCGTTAATCCGACCAGATCGCTATTATTCTTTTGAGTTAATCGGACTATTTGAAAGAATAAACAAAGAAGCAATTCGAAAAAACTTTTCATTATTATTGTCTCTTTCTTCTGAGTCTGAATCTATGAAAGAAGACTCTAAAAGTTGTGACTATAAGACTGTCCTTCCCACAGCCAACAGTGCGCTTGAAAAATTTTGTAGCAATATTACTCAGCAAGCCAAGGATGGAAGCTTAGACCCTGTTTTATGTCGGGAAGAAGAACTCAATTTAATGGTCGATATATTGTGTCGTCGACGTAAGAATAACCCCATTGTTGTAGGGGACGCAGGTGTTGGTAAAAGTGCCATTGTTGAAGGACTAGCGCTAAGGATAGTTGCAGGAAATGTACCTGATAAACTATCTAATGTTGAGCTTTACTCTTTAGACTTGGGGTTATTACAAGCGGGAGCTTCCATTAAGGGCGAATTTGAAAAGCGTCTTAAAGGCGTTATAGATGAAATTAAAGCGTCGCCTGTTCCTATTATTTTGTTCATTGATGAGGCGCATACCTTAATAGGATCTGGTAATCAGGAAGGTGGAAGTGATGCGGCTAATTTATTAAAACCTGCACTTGCTAGGGGTGAGTTGTCAACTGTGGCAGCAACGACATGGAAGGAGTATAAAAAATATTTTGAAAAAGATCCTGCATTAACTAGACGCTTTCAACTTGTAAAGATAGAGGAACCTTCCGTTGAACAATCTGTTGATATTATGCGAGGTCTACATCATGTGTATGAAAAGGCACATAATGTACTAATACATGATGATGCCCTTAAAGCGGCATCAGAGCTTTCTGCACGGTACTTATCTGGGCGACAGCTTCCTGATAAGGCGATTGATGTTCTTGATACCGCTTGCGCTCGAATTGCTATTAACATCACCGCACCACCAAAACGACTCGGTCAGTTAGATAATCTTTGCTGCACTCGACAGCGTGAAATCGATATGCTTAAACGGCAGATTTTGATAGGTCAAAATGTTGATCAAGAGCATTTAGATAGCCTGATTTCCTCTGAGTTAGAATCTGAAACTGAAAGACAAAAAGTAGTCTCTGAATGGCAAGAGCAGAAAAAATTAATCGTAAAAATTATAGAACTACGTCAAATCATCTTAACAGATGGCAATAATGGTGAATCAGAGGGTATTGAGAAAATAGATGATTATAGAGCAGAACTATCTGATTACTATCAAAAAATGGACGCGATACCACTACATAATCGTCTAATGTACCCTGAAGTCAATGCTCAGCAAATTGCAGAAGTTATTGCCGACTGGACTGGTGTTCCAATTGATCAAATGAACTCTGATGAATTACACAAAATTACTCATTTACCTGAAATACTAAAGAAAAAAATAAAAGGACAGGACATTGCGATTGAATGTTTACACAGGCATTTATTAACTTCTCGAGCGGATCTTCGTCGCTCTGGAAGGCCAAAAGGCTCTTTTTTATTGGTTGGGCCAAGCGGTGTGGGAAAAACCGAAACAGTTATTCAGCTGGCAGAAGAGCTGTATGGTGGTAAGCAATTTTTAACCACAATTAACATGTCTGAATACCAAGAAAAGCATACCGTGTCACGTTTAATTGGTTCTCCACCAGGCTATATCGGTTATGGCGAAGGTGGTGTTTTAACTGAAGCGATAAGAAAAAAACCTTATTCTATTGTACTACTGGATGAAGTAGAGAAAGCGCACCCTGAAGTGCTTAATTTATTTTATCAGGCTTTTGATAAAGGTGAATTAGCAGATGGTGAAGGACGTTTAATTGATTGTAAAAATATTTTGTTTTTTTTAACATCTAATTTAGGGTATCAAACCATTGTTGATAACTCTGAAACACCAGAGAAAATTGAATCAATATTATATCCAGAGCTTGTCCCTTTTTTCAAACCCGCCTTATTAGCAAGAATGGAAATTGTTCCTTATTTACCTTTAAACCAGAAAACATTAGAAAAAATCGTACGAAGTAAACTATCTCATTTAGAAAATCTATTGAGGACACGTTACAGCGCTCAGGTAGTAATAGACCAAGATTTAGTTAATGAAATTTTAAATCGTGCGACGCGCTCTGAAAACGGAGCCCGTATGTTAGAAGCGATTATAGAAGGGCAAGTTTTGCCTCCTATCTCTTTGGCTTTATTAAGCAGGCTCGCAGCTCAGGAGCCTGTCTCGAGAATATATTTAACCGTTACCGATGGTCAGTTTATCGGTGAGGTTGAATAAGAATGAGTAGATGGTTTAAAGCGGCTACCGAACTTGTTTTAATTCGGAATTCTGCAGAACTTCTTGTCAAACTTATAGAGGTCACTCGTAAAGAGCTTGCCCTTGACTCTGTATACGTACTAAAAGCAAGCCAAGATGGTCGTTTTTTTGAGTACTGTCAAAATGAAAAAAAATTAACCTGGTCAGTTTTTGATTTTAATCATCCTTTTTCTCATGTTATTCGCTCTGACTCTTCAATGACACTACAGCATAGTGAGTTGTTGTATTGGCAAGAGAATAGTGAGTTCAACCAGTTAATTGGCACAATAGATATACTGGAAAAAGTGACTATTATTCCAATGTTTGCTGAAAATAAGCAGCTGCAAACTATTCTAGTTTTGCACAGTGGCATAGATCAAATGGGTAGCATAGAGACGCATCAAGAGTTTCTCAATACCCTCTCTGTATGTGCTAATCATTTTCAGCTTCTTCATGAAATTGAAATGAAGAAGTGTAGTTCTAAGCAACTTTTTCAATCGTTAGTTGAAGTCGAAGAAGGGAATAAAAAAAATCATATGGCCAATGGACTTGCTAATACTCTTATCGGTAATAGTGACGTTATGAAGAAATTAAGACAGCAAGTTGTCAGTGCAGCTGCCTCTCATTTATCTGTCATGATTCAAGGAGATACGGGGACAGGCAAAGAGTTAGTATCTCGAGCAGTACACGATCTTTCGACACATAGTAAAGCTGAATTTGTTGCAATTAACTGTGCCGCGATTCCTGAACACTTATTAGAAAGTGAGCTCTTTGGCTATATAAAAGGTGCATTCTCTGGTGCGGACAAAGATAAAAAAGGTCTATTGGCTGATGCTAATGGTGGAACCTTATTTCTGGATGAGATTGGTGACATGCCCATCGCCTTACAAGCTAAGTTACTTCGAGTGTTGGAATCTAAAAAATACAGACCTTTAGGTGCTGAAAAAGAACTTTCTTCTAACTTCCGTTTAGTGGTTGCAACTCATGTGAACCTTAAAGAGCATGTTTCAAATGGAAAATTCAGAAAAGATTTATATTACCGAATTTATCAATACCCTATTATTTTACCGAAGCTCTCAGATCGAATAGAGGATGTTGAACTGTTGAGTCGCTATTTTATTAATAATTATAATACAGAGCATAAATATACTGTTCGAGGTTTACATCATAAAGCACTTGATTATTTGATGAGTTATCAGTTTCCAGGAAATGTTCGAGAATTGAAACATCTTATTGAATATGGATGTACTCAGACTGAAGATGGTGAACAAGTGATATTTTCACACATTATAGATCGACTGGATAAAAATTTAGGTAGTGAAGGTATCGCTGTATTAGAAATTGGTATTGGAAGTAAAATTATTAGCGATCTAAAAGGGGCTTTAAAGGAATATGAAACCAATATTATAACATCAAGGCTTCGTGAATTTGATGGTGATAGAGCAAAAACTGCTGAGAGTCTAGGTATTCCTAAACGAACTCTGGCAGATAAATGTTTAAAATTGGAGATAGTTAGTAATGATTAAATATCATTTTTCATTTTTTATACTAATTATTTTTTCAAGTTTGGCATCTTTTTCTTTTGCTAAGGAAGTAAATGATCTAGATAAAACAAAAGGTGCTACTGCTTGTACAAATATAGAATTGAAAATACAGCGTCTTGAGTGTTTTGACACTGTGTTTTCAACGCCTATTTATGGCAGGAGAAGTAATACAGATAAGTCAAAGTCTTGGATAAGGGCAACCACTAGTGAACTTAAACGTTTGTCTGGATCTCAGCCACTGCTAAGTGTTGCCGAAAATAATGCAGATGTATGGATCACAATACCTGCAACTAATCCTAAGAAACTGGATGCTCCATTATTAATATTAAGTTGTATTAGTGGAATTAGTCGCATAGAGCTTGCGCTTTCTGAACCGATTGATGATGGGCGGGTTAAGGTATCTTTGGGAACTACAGAGACTAATTTTTGGCGAAACGACGACAGTGGTTTATTGCTTTCCTCTGGTCGAGGGGTAGTTGCGATACATCATATAAAAAGGATGTTGTTAACGAATGAGTTAGTTATCCGTTCTAATAGCCCAGCAATCGATGGTCTTCACTTTGAGACAGATAGTTTGGTTGACGTCATTCAGTCCGTTCGCGAACGTTGTAATTGGTAAGAGAGTGTTATGAATACTTCGTCTATTCGAAACGTAATAAATAAGCCAATATCTGTTGATAATCCAGTTGGTGCGAGTTCAGTTAATGATCCGCTATATGATTTTGTTGAAGACCAAATGATGAAAGTAGGCTCTTTAGCCCATGGCTCAGTGCAGTGGCTTAAGGTTGAAGAGGTACTAATTTCACTTTTTAATGAGAAGACTAAGGATATTAAATTATTAACCTATTTGCTTCAGTGTTTTCACAATAAGAATACACCGCAAAGTTTCTCATTATCAATTTTTGTACTTGCTGACTTTATCAGTGAGTATTGGAAAGCCTGTTATCCAGTAGCAGGTAAAAAAGGGAACTTACCTAGGCGTAAGTTTTTTAGCCAAATAATACAAAGATTTAGTCTTGCGTTGGACAAGCTGAACTTTAGCCAATTTAGTGAAGAGGAACGAGATGAACTTAATTTGGCAACGTCATATTGGGAAAAAGTACTTCAAGAAAACGCTCTCAATTCTGATTCTGTCGATACCATATTAGAAGCGATCAAGAGGAAGCTTAAAAACTCTAAACCAAAGATCGAAGTTATAAATGAACATAATGATTCTAATTATGATGTGACACCCATTAATCCACCACCTCCTACCTCTAATATACTTGTCAGTGTAGATAACAGCTCACCGAAGGCGACGAAGAAAACACTTTTAAAAGTGGCCGATTTTCTTTTTGAGCAAGAAGCCAGTATTGACTTAGCGATACGAATGCGTAGGCATGCTGTTTGGTCTCCTATTGAGTCATTGCCCGATCACTCCAATAGTAAAACCTTGATTAGTGCACTACCTGAAGAGCGAATTAAAGAATATTGGGGGCTATTTCAGAGTCCAAATTTAGATCTATGGAAGCGAGTAGAACAAACCTTAACCCTAGCACCATATTGGTTTGATGGTCAGTATTTAAGTTATCAGATTGCTGAAAAATTAGGCCATCATCGCTGTGCACAAGCCATCTTAGCGGAAACTCAAAATTTTCTTTTGCGCTTACCAAATTTGTATCAATTCACTTTCAAAGGCGGCGAGCCATTTGTATCTGATACATGCTTAAGCTGGTTAGAAAGAATCGATGACAGTGTGATGAAAGTTGAAAATGGGGAAAGCTGGCAAGAGAGAAAAAATAAGGTCGCCGTATTAGTCGAAACTGATGGTATTGGAGCGGCTTTATCAATGATTAATGATGGTCTTAGCAAGTCGATAGAGCCAAGAGATAACTTCTATTGGCGTTTAATTTCTACAGAGTTAATGCAAGAGAATAAACTAAATGATTTAGCCCAACAGCAATTTCAGCACCTAAGTTCCCAACTTGAATCGATGTCAGTTTCAGAGTGGGAACCCTCTTTATTAAAACGATTAAAAAAGCATACTACAGTTAAATAAATCAAGGATAGTTCATGTTTAAATCTCTAGTTGGCTTATTAAAAAAAATAGTACCGAGTTTAACTGCGGCACTGCCTTTTTTAATTATATTGACCATTATTTTAGTTAATGCTGCCATTTGGTGGGCGGGCCCTTGGTTCGAGTTCGATGGTGAAATGCCCTTTAGTAGCATTAGTGCTCGCGTATTAACCATGGCAATATTTACTCTTACTTGCATCGCTATTTGGGGGGTATTTCAGTGGCGAAAACTTGCAGCCTATACCGCAGTATTGCAAAAAGAAGAAGCGTTAAAAGAAGACCCTGTTAAAGCAGCAGAAGAACGACAGGAAGAAGAGTTAAACAGCGTCATGCTTAGCATGAAGGAGAATTTAAACAAAAGAAACTATCTTTACTCCTTACCTTGGTATCTTGTCATGGGTTTAGAGAATGCGGGTAAGACCAGTCTTATTAATAGATCTGGCCAAAACTATGCTTTTTCATCTGTACTGAAAACATCAGGGAAGGGGAGTGGAAACCCTTATTCATTTGATTGGTGGATAGGTGATAAGTCGGTATTGATTGATCCTGATGGTGAGCTTTTGACGCAAGGAAAAGATGGTCTAGACTCCGATAATGACGGTGTTATGGAAAAGCGGTTATGGGAGCATTTCATTTGTTGGCTTGAGCGAACACGAAGCCGTCGCCCCTTAAATGGTATCGTTTTGGCGATTGATATATCAAAATTAGCGACGTCAACTGTCTACGAAAGAAAAGCCTATGCGACTATTTTAAGGTCAAGGATCCGTGAGCTAATGGAGACTTTATCTACTCGTTTACCCGTCTACATTACACTGACAAAGCTCGATTTGCTTTACGGCTTTGAACCTTTTTTTGCCGGCTATACAAAGGACCAAAGAGACGAAGTGTTAGGTTTTACTTTTTCTCTTGGCTCCGTTGAAAATCATGATCGTTGGATGACTGAATTTGATACAGAGTATGATGAATTTATCAATAAAGTCAGTGAAACATTACCTCATATTGTTGCTAAAGGCATTGACGATGAAGAGCGTAATGCTATTTATAGTTTCACAAGACAAATAAGTGGTTTAAAAGAAGTGTTGTCTGTTTTTTTTCAAGACGCACTAAGTAGTGATCAATTTTCTACTTCTGCATTGGTTCGGGGGGTATATTTTGCTTCTGTTTATCAGCAAGGTGTTCCAACGAACGCGTTTGATGATGCAGCCTCTAGGCGATATGGATTGACGCATGCGATAAATAGAGCTCAAGACGCTAAAAATTCAACGATGTACTTCACCAAAACTCTTTTTAACAACATCATTTATCCTGAAGCTGGAATTGCATCAGATAATTTTCGGGTTACTCGACAGAAAAAGCGAATAATGCTGATGAGCTTTTTAGCATGTAGTGTTGCATCACTTATATTACTAGGTTCATGGCATCGTTATTACATAAAAAATATCAATCAAACCGATGCCGTACTCAGTAAGGTCAATACCTATATGCATGAGTACCCAGAAGGTTCTAAGCTGGTTTCACAAAAAGAGATATTACCCCCTTTAAACACTATTCGTGATGCAACATTAGAGTTTGGTTTCTTTCGGGATAAGCCTATGTATATCTCAGACTTAGGGTTATATCAGGGTCATATGATAGGGCCACAGGTAGAAACAACTTATTTAAGCCTCCTTGAGTTTCGATATTTACCTTCTTTAATGGTGGATCTAATTGCTGATCTTAAAGAAGCAAATAATGATGAAGATAGGTTGGCTGTGCTGCGTGTTTATAGAATGCTCGTAGACAAAAGCGGACGTTATGATGATTTCGTATTGAATTATTTTTCTAGAAAATGGCAAATTAAATTTTCTGGTAACAAAGAAATTCAAGACAAATTATTACAACATTTAGAGTATGCATTACAACATACCGACTTATACACACAGCGTGAAAATGGTGATGAGAGCGCTATCGCAGTCCTTAAACCCTATGAAAAACTAATTGCCAAAGTACAAAGTGAACTAGGTGCATTGCCTATTGATGAGCGTGTTTATCGAAATTTAAAGCTATCCGCTCAAACTACATTAGGATCTCCAATCAATGTTCGTTCATTGGTCGGCCCAGCTTTTGACCTTGTCTTTGATGAAAGAGAAGTTGGGAGCAATAAACTGTATGTTCCTAAAATGTTATCAAAGGACGGCTTTGAAAGTTATTTTGTACCTGAGTCTGAATCTGTATCTGACTTAGCATTGATTGATAGTTGGGTATTAGGACAGACCGAATCTGCTCAATTTAGTAAAGCAGATAAACAGGCTTTAAAAGAGAAGATACGAAGTTCTTACGTGTCTGATTATACCAATACCTGGCGTGCGCTATTGAATGAAATTGATATTAAGTATTTTAGTAATATTAATGAGGCTGTGGATATACTGGATAATTTGACAGGTAATTCAGAACCCTTACAAAGACTACTATCAACCTTAGGAGACAACACCAAGTTATTTCCTGAAATTCCAGAAGATAAAGCAGCAAGGGAAGAGGTTCAAAAAAGCGCTAAATACAATATGGCGCTAAAAATCGATGTTCCCTTTACGGATCTTAATAATATGCTTGAGACAACGGATGGCAAACCTGCTTATCTTGAGGAGGTTCTGTTGTCTATTGAACAGCTAAAAGTGTATTTGACGGCCATTCAAGATGCTCCAGATGTTGGACGAGCGGCGCTTGAAACCACAAAAACCCGCACTTCAATGAGCAGTGTAGACCCTATTTTTACATTGTCTCGTATTGCAAATGGACTGCCTAAACCACTCGATTCAATGATGTCAAAGCTGGCTAATGAGAGCTGGTATGTCATTAAGCAAGAAGCTATTCGCTATTTAGAAGTTCGATGGCATGATGATATTTACAAAGTATATGAACAAAAATTTGCTGGTAAATACCCATTTGATCCAGGCTCTAATAGAGATGTGTCATTACAAGATTTTGAAGCATTCTTTGCACCTAATGGTACCTTAGATCGGTTTTATAACGATCAATTGAAAATGTTCATTGAAGAAAATCTAGACCTAAATGGAGGGACTCAGAATAAGTCACTTATACGTTCTGATGTATTGAGCCAACTTGAGAATGCTAAGTTAATACAAGACGCTTTCTTTAATAAAAAAGGAATTTTAGATGTGGCTTTTGGCGTTGAACCAATCAAACTAACATCAAATAAAAGACGAGGGGTGTTGAATGTTGATGGTCAATATCTGTCATACAGTCATGGTCCGAGAAGCAATGTCGAAATGATATGGCCAAATACACTTAGAGATACCACCATTTCAAAAGTAACTTTGGTACCAACGCAGTCAAATTTTTCTCCCCGGAGTGTTAGTTCAGAAGGGCCATGGGCATTATATCGTTTATTAGATAAGGCGAATGTGGTGAGCGCAAGTGATTCTGGCGTGATATACCAATTTAATGTAGATGATGGCGATATGGAAATACGAGTCAATACTGATGAGGAATCCAATCCATTTACTCGAAGATTATTCCAGTCTTTTGATTTGTCTAAGACATTATATTAATGAATCGTCTTCATATTAACTAAAGGGGGAGTCCCCCTTTCTGTGAAATTATAGATACATGAAAAACATAGTTTGTATTGATGGTGAATATTTTTATATAGAGCCGGATTCGAGCCTAATCCGCAATGAAGAGTCTTACTGCATTATCAAAGACCGAATAAATAAACGTGATACCGCTAATGTTGGTTGTATTGATTGGCAGAGAATTCGTGCAGATGCAGAATCATTAGCAAAAGAGAAAGGTCTTGATCTCATTATCGCCAGTTATTATACGGTGGCTGTTTTTAAAACTCAGGGCTTTAAAGGCTTTGCAAATGGTTTAAGCCTGATAAACGCTGTATTGCTTAGTCAAGCAACTGACGATTTAAAACAACAAAAACTCAATATGGGGCTAGTGGAATGGGTGCAAAAGCAAATTACAAAAGATATCAAAAAGCTGCAGCCTACTTATGACACACTGCGTGATTTATACCGCTGTGAAAGAGAGTGTTACTTACTAAGTGATTTCATTGGCAGGCAACAAGCGACACATGAAAATGGGCTTGAGAATGCCACTGTAGAGATTATCGAACATATTGATCGTCTTGAAATGCGCTACCAGACTATGGGTAAAGAGAGATCAGATGCAGAAAGATTTTCTTGGAGTAATACTGGTTTAGTGTTGGCGGCTAGCTTAATTAGTGCCGCCTCTACATTTTTTTTAATGACCTACCTCAGTTATTAATAATAATTGAGCATCGTTTGTATGGAATTTATCTTTTTATATTTCCTTTTATTAGTATTGCCTACCGAGCGGATTATTGCTCGCTGGGCAACTTTCCGCTCGATCTCAGGCGGATTGTTGCTCACTGATAGATTTCTGATTTTCTAACTAGTTGAAATCATTGATATTTTGTAGTTGGCACTCTTGTTGCTATTACCTTGGTTGTGTTTTATGAAAAACATCATCCATTTACAATGCGACGAATAAGGAATGTTACTATGCCAACACCATGTTATATCTCTCTCGAAGGAGAATCTCAGGGTTTGATCACCGCAGGCGCGATGTCGGTCGACTCTATCGGAGATGTGGGCTTGGAAGGCCACGATGATGAGATGCTTGTACAGCAATTTGATCACGTTGTGACCGTACCTACGAACCCTCAGTCAGGTAACCCATCAGGCCAGCGTGTTCATAAGCCGTTTGTGTTCACGGTGGCACTGAACAAAGCCGTTCCTCTTCTGTACAACGCTTTATCTTCTGGTGAGAAGTTGTCTAAAGTGGAACTAAAATGGTACCGCACCTCGTCAGAAGGCAAGCAAGAAAACTTCTTCGTGACGGCACTGGAAGGCGCGGTGATTGTTGACATCAAATGTGAAATGCCCCATTGCCAAGATCCGGCAAACGGCAACTTCACACAAAACATTGCGGTGTCACTTGCGTACCGCAAAATCACGTGGGACCACGTCAGCTCTGGCACGTCGGGTTCGGACGATTGGAGTAAACCCATCGAAGCGTAAGCGTCGATGGTAGAGGCTCTGATTGATAAAACCGCCTGTGTTCACAGGCGGTTTTTGTGTGTGTTAATATGCCTTCGTGTTTACGGAGAAAACAGAACACCCAGTCATCACAAAGGAAGGTAGTATGACGACATTGACGTTTACATTGGTCCTCGACGGAATCGAAGAAGACACCTTGGTCGTACGAGAGTACCAAGGGCATGAATCTTTATCGGACACCCTTCTACAAGATGGCTCTCCCTGTTATGGTTTTCGGTATCAACTGACGCTTGCCAGTCGACGCTCAGACCTCAGTGCCGATCAGATTGTCGATAAGCATGCCGAATTGCGTATTGTTCGTAATGGTCTGTTAGTACAGCGAGTTCATGGCATTGTCCGCCACTTTGAAAAAGGCGACACAGGTCACCACCATACTTACTATGCCTTAAGTCTTGTTCCTGCCCTTGAACGTCTTGCTTTGCGTCACAACAGTCGTATTTTCCAAAAGAAAAGCGCGCAAGAAATCATCGTCCAACTGCTCGAAGAAATGGGCATCACCGATTACCTTTTCACCCTACAGCGCCCACCACAGCAACGTGAATTCTGTGTGCAATACCGTGAAACGGATTTACATTTTTTACACCGCTTAGCCTCTGAAGAAGGTTGGGTCTATTACTTCACCAATGAAACCATGGCACTGTCCGAAGAAGGTACCTACCTCAAGGGAAAACATACCCTTAACGTCGTCGACAAAAGCCAGTCCATGTCCCTGCATGATCGTGCCATTCCCTACAACGTGTTGTCCGGTGGTGTAGACAATAGCCCTTATATCTCCACCTTGACCGAACACACCCAATCCTTTCCAAGCCAAAGTGTGCTCAAGGATTACAGCTTTAAAAAGCCCGATTACCGCTTCTTGCATCAACAAGAAGGCCACGACATGGATTACCAGCATCAAGCGTATGAATACTTTGATTCGCCAGGGCGGTTCAAAGACGACGAAACAGGCAAAGCCTTTGCGCGCATACGATTGGAATATCTACGTCGAACCGCTCACACCGTCGTCGGTAAAAGCAACGACGCCGCGATTCAGGCGGGGGCGAGAATCACCGTCACCGATCACATCGACGATAAAATGAACCAAGTGTGGGTGCCAGTGCAAGTGACCCATCAAGGCAATCAGCCTCAGGCACTAGAAGAAGAAGGTCACACCGGCGCAACGACCTACCACAACACCTTTACCCTGATTCCCACAGCCACCAACTGGCAGGCCACCCCACAGCCCAAACCCAACGTGGATGGCCCAATGATGGCCACCGTTGTCGGCCCCCAAGACGAAGAAATCTACTGCGACGACCATGGACGAGTCAAAATCCACTTTCCATGGGACCGATACAGCGCTGCCAACGACCAAAGTTCGTGCTGGATACGCGTCTCCCAAGGTTGGGCTGGGAACCAACATGGCATGATGGCGATCCCCCGTATTGGCAGTGAAGTGATCGTCAGCTTTTTAAACGGTGACCCAGATCAGCCCATCGTGACAGGAAGAACCTACCACGCCAAAAACACGCCCCCGTACGTCTTACCAGAACACAAAACCAAAACCGTCTGGCGAAGTGACACCCACCAAGGCAAAGGCTTCAACGAAATCAGTTTTGAAGACCAAGTTGATCATGAAAAAGTGTACCTACACGCACAAAAAGACCAACAAGAAGACATACTCAACGACCAACTCACCCAGATCGGTCACGACCAGCATGTCAACATCGGCAATGACCGTTTTACCGAGATCAAAAAAGACAGCCACTTAACCATCGAAGGCGAATGCCGCCTTAAGGTCTTCAAAGACAAAACCGACATCATCGACGGTAACCTACAACAAAAAGTAGGCTCGAAAGCGATACTCGATGCTGCCAATGAAATACATCTTAAAAGCGGCAACAAAGTAGTGATAGAGGCTGGCGCTGAAATCACCCTATTGGCTGGCGGCAGCTTCATCAAAATAGATGCAGCGGGTGTATCGGTTGTCGGCGGGGTCATTAAACTTAACTCCGGTGGCAGTGCAGGAGCGGGCAGTGGATTTAGTGGCGCAGTGGCTCTATTACCTAAGGGAGAAAAAAGTATAGCGCCTCCTGAAAAAATCGTTATTACACCGACTCCTGCACTGAAACAACAATTGATATCCGATCAACAACAAGATGAACCCGTGACTGAAGTGTGCCAGAAAAAAGCCGATGGTACCTGCCCACTAACGGATTGTCCTTGTGGGAATAATTAATTGATGAACACATCCGATACGTTCCATCTACAGGCCGGTTCGCTTCAACCCAATTTACAGCATTACCTAATTGCAAACCGCTTGCCGGGGAGTATGCCTAACTTAATGGCGGATATGTATGCTCATAATGGGGGCGCTGATAATGCCATTTTGTACCTTAATTCAGAATTATCAGAACTGCTTGAAGTGAGTCCTTATGTCATAAGAGTGCACGAAGGCGATTTTGTACTTAAGCAATACGAACGTAATGCGGTTGTTCAAAATGGTTGGTCTGGCATTGTGATTTCTGTTGCTGACACAACAAGCTTCGACGAATTATTAATGCACTTGCGCCAACGCTTACTGGTGTTATTTTCTTCAGACAGGAAGGGCGTTTTACATTTCTCTAATCCAAATGTCGCCAATTATTGGTTTGGGGAAGCTGATACTAATGAAACTGCTGTGTGGCTTGGGCCGATTAAGAAAATATGGTGGTATGGGGCAAACAATTCTCCAAATCAAGCTTTATGGTGCCATATTTGGAACCTCTCAGACGCGCCACCAGTGGATACCAGTCCTCCGCCTTCACTATGGAGCATCACAGAGTCACAAAAAGCCGCGCTTGAACTTAAAAAAGTGGATAAAGTCTTAGCCGAGTTTTTTTTAAGCGCCTCAATAAGTGTGAAAAGCAGTCAGCAGTGGCTTAGGTATCGGAGTTTTTTTTGTGATGCTAGCACTTTGGGGTTGGTCGAGCGGGACCATGTTTATCAATATCTTTTGTTATGTAACGAGCATGATCATACAAATGAAAACCTTGATGATAACTTCAGAGAAGTCGGTGCAGACGGAAATAACCTTGATAAAAGCCTTATTGAAAGTCTCGATGTTGCTTTTATCCAAACACTGAGTGAATCAAAAAAACTGCACCATATAAAAACGCGTCTAAAAAGGGATAGATCGTATGCTAACGGATAAAATAGGCTCAGGTCCTGCCTGTGATACCACTAAATTATTTATTGAAGTAACGGGTATACAGCATGACCCAAGCTACAGCTTTCAATTTTATGGTGCAAAAGACGACAGTCGGAAAAAAGACATAGAAGGCAAAAAAGTCTGCCAGCCATTAGGCGATACCAGTATCTATAGTTGGGAGTGGAAAAAAAACGCCTCACCAATAAACGCTTGCTTATCGATTGCGGCGGAAAATGGCGACATTACACTGCCGCTGTATGACGATGCGCAAGCAAAAGAACGGATTGATGGTGAGCAGGATTACCTATTGCACTCCATTGTGCCCCTTACCCTATTACCCACTTACAATAAACACCTACAAGATAATGAACGTTACGCACCCACCCGTAATGGATACCTGTACGTGTTTTATAACAATAAAGTCTGGCGAGAGCTGGAAATACACGCATCCGATAGTGAAGGTGTGCAGTTTCAGGATGTGGATTTATCTGCATATCGCACAGGCGAAAATGATACTTTCTCATCAGACAAACGTGAGGCCGTGGGTAACCCCCTAAAAGACATCTGGCTGCCAGTAAAAGATAATAACAAAGACACTCTTGTGCATCTTGCCTACTCCGATGTGCCATGGAGTGGTGAGCGCTTAAATTATCTTGAAGCGAATCTATCTGAACTGAAAAAACGCGCGCAATCTTTACACGAGTTAAAAGGCGCGGATAACCCGCCCAGCAACCGAACAAAAGAGGGTTGTGTACTCTTTGCCAGCAGCTTACCTGAAATGAGAGCTCGTGCGGACATTGAATGGCATATCGCTGAGCCGATTAAGTTCAATCGTGACCTAACCGGAAGTAGCTTAAACCAACAATACACAGACATCAAAAGTGGCATAGAAAAAGCCAATAATAATGGTGACGAACAATTCGAAGCCCTAATGCATCGAAGTGCGTTTCAATACGAATACGGCATGAAAGAAACGGCGTTAAAGTCCCTGATTACCAACGACAATGACTTAGACAAAAACTGGGAGGCCTCACAAAGTCTTGATTATCTTGGTGATGCCAAAGCTCGTCAGCTAAGAACCTTAGTGCTCGATGACCCAGTGTTTGATTTAAAACAGCGTGCCTTTATAGTGCTTTCTGGCGCGGCGTACATGCAGCAATTGTATGTGGATATGAGCCAACAAGAATATTATCAGACCGCCGAACTGACACAACAAATGATCATGACTGAACGCTTCGGCCAACAAGACAACGCACTTTATAAATTTAATAGTGATGTCAGTCGAGATTTAAGCGGACGTTTTCATCGGACATTACGTACACGAGAGCGCTTGATTGCGAATCGTGACATCAAAGAACTGCAATATTACGTTGATCAAACACTCAATAGTCAACGTACGGCAGATGTCTTGCGTGATATTTCTTCACTAAATGGCCTGAACTCAGCAGGTGCACACAAGATCGTCGGTCATGCTATGAGCGCATTGAGTATTAACATCGACAAAATCGACGCCTTTTCAAAATACCACTATATCTATGACCACCTGCCGGCTGATCGGCCTCTTAATCAGATAAAAAGTCTGAGTGTAGAAGACTGTCATGCTACCCTCAGAAGTGTCTTATCCTCCAGTAGCCATCCTCTTTGTAAGGTGCTATTTGTTGAAGAAGGGTCTGTTACCTTAGACTCCGAGTATACACCGCCAGAAGCTCTGAATGACGGCTCTGGCTTTGCTACTCCGGAGAGCTTAGCGCAATGGAGCCAGAACGATTTTGAACTCGAAGACGACCAACTGGAAGTTATCGACCTTGTGTTTATTACCAAGAGCAATGTGCCAGCCTCTCTGTCCGATAAAGTGCAAGATGCGTTTTCTCAAGCAAGGCGTGTGAGCAGCATTCTGAATAGTATTTTAAGTAGCTACTACGAAGCGTTAATGTCAATAAAAGACTTGGCGTCAGAAGCAAAAGTCATCCAGTTTAATCAAGCCTATGCCTCCGTATTGGCCTTAACTAAGGCAACGAATCCGACCTATCTTGGCAAAATGTTGTTTACCTCAGCGCAGGGGGCAGAAACCAAGGGCTATGTGGTGGGCGTGCATGGTCAAGGGCTGGAGTTTGGCCTGAGTGCTGATGACAGAGAGCACATCAAAAATAAACGACGTAAAGGGCTACAAGGTCAATTGCGTGAGGAAAATGGCCGCTTAGTCGTGGCGTCCAACAAAAAGCCGTTTAGTAACGCGGACAAAGCCAATTTGGCAGAGCGCGGCAACCTAAAAGTGGTGGTGTTGCCAGAAGACAGTGAAATGGCGCAAGCCTATAACCAAGCCAATACGCAGCGTGCGTTAAGGAACATGAACAACCCTGAGATCAACAGCAGCAACGTCTACGAGCGCATCCGAATCCCGTACTGGATTGTTGCCATTGAAACAGTGAATTTGGTGTTAAACTTTAAGTATTTTGAAAGTTTTTATAAAGGTAAAGATAGACTACCTTCATTTGGATATATGGTTAGTGCATCTGTGGACTTGAGTGTGGCGGTGACCCATGCGGCCAATTTGCACGGCCAAAATGCCTCACTGTTAACCCGCGCAGCTAATAAGACAATGATTACACTGCCTCAGTTAAGGATAGGTAGTGCCGAATTAGTTGCTAGTCTGAGCCGTTTGGCCGTGGCGGGGCTTGTTGGTGGCTTATTGACCGCTGGTATGGCCTTCTGGGAGGCCCTTCGCTTGTCCGCCAAAAATGACGACGATGCTAGTGCTGCTATGTACATGGTGGCCGTGGGAACCGGTATGTCTACTATTGCCACGGGCTTGTTTACCACCAGTGTCCCTATTTTATTTGGTATGGGGCCGATTGCCTGGTTAGGAATTGGCATTGCGGTAACAGGGGCACTTTTATACATGTTGTTCTTAGACACACCTATTGAAGAGTGGCTAAAAAATGGCCCCTTTGCCGACGACCCAGGTGAGCAATACGCCCACCTACAGGATAATAAAGTCGCGTTCGAGCGCTTTGTAAATTGCCTGTTCTCTGTGGAAATAAAAGCCTACCAATATGATCGCCAAACCGGCTTGCCAGAGGGCTTTAATGCCGCCATGCAGGCCAAAGGCGTCACCCATGCGATACGAGTGAGCAGTAACCTCGCAACACTCATGGGGGAGGACAACGCAAGTATCGATTTTTATGCTCGTCCTGCCATGCTAGAGAAAATAGAAACCCGCTCTCGAATCGGTATTTCCCATGACGAGGAAGTCAAACCGTTGGGCAGCAAACCACTGTCAATCATAGCGCAAACGGATGGGCCAGACAGCACGGTTTATTTTGTAAAACACGATACAGCATTACCAACCTCTCATAGTGATAGTTCTTTGTGGGGCGGGAAGGTTCATAGTTACCGCTATGCAAAAGCCTTTATCGCACGAGTCCGGCTGCACATAGGTGATGAGGTGTTTCCGATGCCCGCGTTAGATCAAGCCGCCTTCGAGGACCCTGTATTTGATCCACCGCATTTTATGGAGGATGAAAAATCTTGGGGCAATCAAGCCATCACCATAACTCCCAATCAAAAACCATGACAGAATAGCAAGAGACACGACACCCTAAAACGACAAACATCTCGCTCTAAGGGGAAACGAATCCGCGCCATAAGCGCTAGACAGTAAAGGATAGAATACATGGCCTTTGTTAATGCCTCTAAAAGCAAACAAAACGACCAGCAAGCAGCACAAGACCACCGTTCAGTAAGTGAATACCAAGACACGGCTTATAATTCACAGAGTTTTGCACCACAAAGGTCACGCCAAGAAAAGGGCTTCTTACGCCGTATGATGACCAGCGGCAAGCCCTTTTCGTTCAGTGAAACCACGGACAGCATCACCGTCTATGGTCTGGACAAGATTACCCCTTCCGAAATGGCCAAAATAGCAGCCATAAACCAACAGGAGGTGTATTGGGATGAGCAGAGTCTCAACGGAGAGGGCTTAACGGGCTGGTCTCAAGTCTATGCCATCATGGTTAGCATTACTAACGGCTGTCTATTCATGGTATTGCCTTTGGCATATATACTTTTTTTATCAGGACTCCTTTTCGGTGAGGGGGAAATCGTTTTTGTGTGGAATGATGGAATGTCTGATCTTTTTTGGGGACTTACTTTGTACGCGACCTTACCTTGTTTGCTGATTTATATTCACTATAAGCTGTTGCATGCAGGCTATATGTTTCTGGCACCGTTTTTACGTCCGAGCCGGATATTTGAGCTAAATCGTACTACTGGTATGGTGACCTTGTTTAAAAAGAATAAGCCTTTTTTTACACATCTCTTTATCGAGTTTGATTGTGTGTTGATGTCGTCACCGACTCAGCAGGGCTTTTTAAATTACTCCTTAACTTTAATTCATCGTTACCAGGATTATTCAGTAGGGGTGCCGATTAGTGGCTCCATGGGCGCCAATCATAAAGTAATCGAATACCATCGTTTTTGGAACATGGTTCAACGCTACATGGACATCAGCCAGCCTCTGCCAGACATTTTAGTCTTAGAACCAGCACGTCAACGCGACCCCACCACCATCGCTTACGACAAAGAGCATAACCGTAACCCACGATACTGGCGCGACATGACAGACGACGAGTTTGCAAAAAAGATGGACGAGATCGAAAAAGCACAGAAGAACACCCCAGCGACAGGAAAATCGATCAACATCTTCGAAGCCCCTAATGCCATAGTAAGCAAGAAGCACAGTAATAAGAAAAAGTAGACAATGGAACCGATGGATGTGGATGTTTCTCAAATGCCTAAAAGCCGACAAGACGACCAGCAAGACCGAGAAGGTCATCGTTCCATTAGTGAATATCAAGACACGGCTTATCATTCAGAAGATTTTCCACCTCAGAAGCCACGCCAAGAAAAGGGCTTCTTACGCCGCATGATGACCAGCGGCAAGCCTTTTTCATTTAGTCAAACCACGGACAGCATTACCGTCTATGGTCTGGACAAGATTACTCCTTCCGAAATGGCCAAAATAGCCGCCACGAAGCAGCAGGAGGTGTATTGGGATGAACAGAGTCTCAACGGAGAGGGCTTAACGGGCTGGTCTCAAGTGTATGCCATCGTTGTTAGTATTACTAATGGCTGTCTATTTATGGCATTGCCTTTGTGTTATGCCGTTTTTTTATTAGGGTTATTTATTGATAAGGGGGGGGGTAGTGGACGCTTGGAGTGCTGTCTACGCAGATATTTTTCTGGGAATTACTTTGTACGCGACCTTACCTTGTTTGCTTATTTACCTTCACTACAAGCTATTGCATGCGGGCTATATGTTTTTAGCGCCGTTTTTGCGCCCGAGCCGGATATTTGAGTTAAACCGTACTACCGGCATGGTGACCTTGTTTAAGAATAATCAGCCGTTTTTCACTCATCCCTTTATCGAGTTTGATTGTGTACTGATGTCGTCACCGACTCAGCAGGGCTTTTTAAATTACTCGTTAACCTTAATTCATCGATACCGTGATTATTCGGTGGGCGTGCCAATTAGTGGCTCCATGGGAGCCAATCATAAAGTGATCGAATACCATCGCTTTTGGAACATGGTGCAACGCTACATGGACATCAGCCAGCCGCTGCCCGACATTCTAGTCTTAGAACCAGCACGTCAACGAGACCCCACTACCATCACTTACGACAAAGAACACAACCGTAACTCAAGATACTGGCGCGACATGACAGACGACGAGTTTGCGAAAAAGATGGACGAGATCGAAAAAGTACAGAAGAACACCCCAGCGACAGGAAAATCGATCAACATCTTCGAAGCCCCTAATGCCATAGTAAGCAAGAAGCACAACCGAAATAAGACATGGGGATGGTGGCCGTGGGAACGGTGATGTCGACGCTTGCTACCAGCTTGTTTACCACCAGTGCGCCTATCTTATTTGGGATGGGGCCGGTTGCCCTTCGAGGACCCTATTTTTGATCCGCCGTATTTTACGGAGGATGAAAAGTCTTGGGTCAATCAAGCCATCACCATGACAACTAATCAACAAACATGACAGAGTTACAATAAATACGACTTCTTAGAGTGACAAACATCTCGCTCTAAGGGGAAACGAATCCGCGCCATAAGCGCTAGACAGTAAAGGATAGAATACATGGCCTTTGTTAACGCCTCCACCAAAAGACAAAACGACTCGCAAGCAGCACAAGATTACCGTTTTGTAAGTGAATACAAAGATACGGCTTATGACTCAGACGATTTTACCCCTCAGAAACCGCGTCAAGAGCAGGGCTTTTTACGCCGTATGATGACCAGTGGCAAGCCTTTTTCGTTCAGCCACACCACAAATAGCATCACTATTTATGGGCTGGATGATTTGACACCTTCAGAAATGGCAGAAGGAGAAAAAGGTCCGAAGCCGATGTATTGGACTGAAACGAAACTAATTGGAGAGTCATTAAGTGGGTGGTCTCAGGTGTATGTCTTAATAGGAGGTATTGCCAATGTTTGCTTAATGTTTGTATTGCCTTTGTTTTACGTGATTTGCTTGATAGGTCTTTTTTTGGGTAAGGGGGGGGGGTCACTTTTGGTTGGAATGATGGCTGGAATGATATATTTATTGGCATTACTCTGTATGCGACCTTACCCTGTTTAATCATTCACCTTCACTCTCGCGTATTAAATACGGGGTATGTTTTTGTTGCTCCTTTTCTGCGAGCCAAGCGAGTATTTGAGTTAAATCGCACCACAGGGATGGTGACTTTGTTTAAAAAGAATAAGCCTTTTTTCACTCATCCCTTTATCGAGTTTGATTGTGTACTGATGTCGTCACCCACTCAGCAAGGTTTTTTAAATTACTCGTTAACCTTAATTCATCGCTACCATGATTATTCGGTAGGCGTGCCGATTAGCGGTTCCATGGGACCCAATCATAAAGTGATTGAATACCTTCGTTTTTGGAACATGGTGCAACGCTATATGGACATCAGCCAACCGCTGCCAGACATTTTGGTGTTAGAGCCAGCACGTCAACGCGACCCCACTACCATCGCGTACGACAAAGAGCACAATCGTAACCCAAGATACTGGCGCGACATGACAGACGACGAATTTAAGCAGAAAATGGACGAGATCGAAAAAGCTCAGAAAAACACCCCAGCGACAGGTAAGCCAATCGATATTTTCAAAGGGCCGGACTCCACCGCAAGTAAAAAGCGCAACCGTAATAAGAAAAAGTAGACAATGGAACTGATGGATATGGATGTTTCTCAAACGCCTAAAAGCGGACAAAATGACCCGCAAGCACGACTGGAGAATAGCATTAGCCAATATCAAGACACGGCTTATAATTCACAAGATTTTCCTACTCAGAAACCACGTCAAGAGCAGGGCTTCTTACGCCGCATGATGACCAGCGGTAAACCTTTCTCATTCAGTAAAACCACAGACAGCATCACCATTTATGGGTTGGATGATTTGACGCCTTCTAAGGTGACCGAAGGAGGAAAAAGTTCAAAACAGAGCTACTGGAATGAAATAAGCCTTAATGGAGAATCTTTAAGTGGCTGGTCTCAATTATATTTTTTAATAGTTGGCATTGCTAAGATGTGTTTAATGGGCTTGTTGCCTTTGTGTTATGCCATTTTTTTATTAGGGCTGTTTATTGGTAAAAGTGGCGTAGTTGCGGGTTGGAACGATGGGTACGCTGATATTTTTATGGGCATTACTCTGTACGGGACTTTACCCTGTTTCATCATTTACGTTCATTTTCTTCTGCTTAATGTAGGGTGTTTTTTTGTTGCCCCTTTTCTGCGAGCCAAGCGAGTGTTTGAGTTAAATCGCACTACGGGGATGGTGACTTTGTTTAAAAAGAATAAGCCTTTCTTTACTCATCCCTTTATCGAGTTTGATTGTGTACTGATGTCGTCACCGACCCAACAAGGTTTTTTAAATTACTCGTTAACCTTAATTCATCGCTACCGTGATTATTCGGTGGGCGTGCCGATTAGCGGCTCCATGGGAGCCAACCATAAAGTGATTGAATACCATCGATTTTGGAACATGGTGCAACGTTACATGGACATCAGCCAGCCGCTGCCAGACATTTTAGTATTGGAGCCTGCGCGTCAACGAGACCCCACCACCATCGCTTACGACAAAGAGCATAACCGTAACCCAAGGTACTGGCGTGATATGACAGATAAGGAATTTAAGCAAAAGATGGATGAGATCGAAAAAGCCCAGAAGAACACCCCCGTGACAGGCAAGCCGATCGACATTTTCGAAGCTTCTAATACCACGGTAAACAAGAAGCACAATCGAAATAAGAAAAAGTAGACAATGGAACCGATGGATATGGATTTTTCTCAAACGCCTAAAAGCGGACAAGACGACTCGCAAGCACGACCGGATAACACCATCAGGCAATATCAAGACACGGCTTATAACTCAGACGATTTTTCACCTCAGAAGGCCCGAGTAGAGCAGGGCTTTTTACGTCGAATGATAACCAAAGGGAAGCTGTTTGGTTTTAGCAAAACAACGGATGCTATTGCTGTTTCCGCTATAGACGATGTGACTCCCGAAGTTATGGCCGAATACGAAGCAGACTACGAGTCTGACGGAAAGTCGATGTACTGGGATGAAAAGACGCTTAGTTCGGAATCTTTTTCTGGGTGGTCTCAAGTTTATCTTGTAATTGCGGCTTTGGCTAAGGTCTGTCTTATTGGCTTTTTGCCATTGTTCTATGTGTTTTGTTTAATCGGGTTATTTTTTGGTAAAGGGGGGGTTGTTTTTGGCTGGAACGATGGTTGGTCAGATATTTTTCTGGGTACAGCCTTTTTCGCGGTCCTACCTTGCTTATTGATTTCAGGTCATTTTAAATTGGTGGATTCTGGTCACTATTATCTTGCGCCTTTTTTACAAAGTAAACGGGTGTTTGAAATGAATCGCACCACGGGGATGGTGACGTTATTCAAACGCAACAAGCCGTATTTTACGCATCCTTTTATTGAATTTGACTGTGTGTTGTTGTCGTCTCCTACCCGCCAAGGTTTTTTAAATTATTCATTGACCTTAATTCATCGTTACAGCAATTACTCGGTTGGTGTGCCACTCGACAGCTTATTGGGGCCAAATGCTATGGTGGATGAATATTTACGTTTTTGGAATATGGTACAGCGTTATATGGACATCAGCCAGCCTTTGCCAGACATCATGATTCTAGAAGACGCTCGTAAGCGTGACCCCACCACCATCGCTTATGACAAAGAACATAACCGTAACCCGAGATACTGGCGCGATATGACGGAAGAGGAGTACGCGCAAAAATTAAAGATGCTGAAAACCGAGCAAAAAAGCATCCCAGCAACAGGCAAGCCAATCGATATCTTCAAAGGGCCGAATACCGCTAATCCAGTCAAAAAGAAGAAAAAGTAGACAATGGAACTAATGGATATGGATGTTTCCCAAACGCCTAAAAGTGGACAAAATGATCCGAAAGCACCGGAGAATACCATCAGCCAATATCAAGACACGGCTTATGACTCAGACGATTTTCCGCCTCAGAAACCGCGTCAAGAACAGGGCTTTTTACGCCGTATGATAACCAAGGGGAAGCTGTTTGATTTTAGCAAAACAACGGATGCTATTGCGATTTCTGCAATAGACGATATGACTCCTGAAGTTATGGCCGAATACGAAGCAGACTACGAGTCTGACGGAAAGCCGATGTATTGGGATGAAAAGACGCTTAGTTCGGAATCTTTTTCTGGGTGGTCTCAAGTTTATCTTGTAATTGCGGCTTTGGCTAAGGTCTGTCTTATTGGCTTTTTGCCATTGTTATATTTTTTTCTGTTAATGTTTTTATTGTTTGATGATATTGGGTGGAGCAATGGTTATTCAGAGACATTCTTAATAGTGACTCTTTATGGTACCTTGCCTTGCTTATTGATTTCAGGTCATTTTAAATTGGTGGATTCTGGTCACTATTATCTTGCGCCTTTTTTACAAAGTAAACGGGTGTTTGAAATGAATCGCACCACGGGGATGGTGACGTTATTCAAACGCAACAAGCCGTATTTTACGCACCCTTTTATTGAATTTGACTGTGTGCTGCTGTCGTCGCCCACCCGCCAAGGTTTTTTAAACTATTCCTTAACGCTAATTCATAGGTACAGTAATTATTCTGTTGGTGTACCTCTAGGCACTTTATTAGGCCCTAATGCCATGGTGGATGAATACTTACGTTTCTGGAATATGACACAGCGTTATATGGACATCAGCCAGCCCTTGCCTGACATCATGATTTTAGAAGGCGCTCGTCAACGTGATCCCACTACCATCGAGTATGACAAAGAGCACAGTCGTAACCCAAGATACTGGCGCGATATGACTGAGGAAGAGTACGCGCAGAAATTGAAGATGCTGAAAACTGAGCAAAAAAGCATTTCAGCGACAGGAAAATCGATCGATATTTTTAATGAGAGTGTAGAAAATCTATCTTCTTGAAGATTTTTAAGCGTGCGCCAATCATTCATTGACTCTATATAGTGGAACAAAGATCGGGTATAGGCCGGTTATCGCTGTTTCACGAGTTTTCAATGGGATACAAGTATGTTGAGATGTTATCTAGCACTGTTACTTCTTGGTGTGATTTGGGGGTCGAACTTTATATTTATGAAGTGGTCGACAGCACTGATTTCACCTATGCAAACGGTGATGTTACGAGTGATATTTGGTTTTATTCCTCTGCTGGTTGTGGCGTGGTATAGCAAGCAACTTAAAGTCAGTCAGTTGAAGCATTTATTTCATTTTGCGGTGATGTCGGTGCTCGCAACGACTTTCTATTATTACGGGTTCGTAGCCGGTACAACCTTAATACCAACCAGTGTGGCGGGTCTTTTGAGCGGTTCAATTCCGATTTTTACCTTTATTTCTGCATTTCTATTTTTACGTAAAGACCGGCCTACATTACAGATGTTTATTGGTGTGATCATGGGTTTTATAGGGATCGTTGTCAGTGCTAGGCCATGGGAAGGCGCTGAGGGTGTTGATGTTGTTGGGGTAATGTGGATGTTGGCTGGAACGACCAGTCTTGGCGTTTCGTTTGTTTATGCGCAACGTCAATTGTCTCCGTTGAAATTACCACCTTTGACTTTGGCCACTTGGCAGACTGGGTGTGCATCGTTGACGTTGTTGATCTTGACTGATTTTTCTGGCATCACAAGCATTACTTCTGATCTTAAAACCGTATTAGGTGTCGTCATTGGTCTTGGGGTTTTAGGAACGGGAGGCGCTTTTTTCCTTTACTATTATGCTATTGAAAAACTGGGGTCGGTAAAAGCATCAGGGGCTACTTACATAGCACCTGTAGTGGCCGTCATTATTGGTGCGTTTGTTGGCGAAGACATGAATAGTTCAATCGTGGTGGCTTTAGTATTAATTTTAGGCGGGGTGATACTGATACAGACAGGAGGACGTAAAGCATCACTTTCATGAAAGTCTGGTGCTAATTGATTATAAATATAAACGTCATTTTTCCATCATTTGAGTTCTTAACACTCTTGTTATTCTTCCACTTCAGATAGGGTGAATTCTTGCTGGAACCACTTCCAAACCGCATCGACACCAAGTTGCGGTGAACGGCTTTGCTTACGCACTAAAAAATAATCAGGCTTAACAATCTGAGTTTTTTCAAAGACGGGTATGAGTCGTCCAGCCAGAATGTCTTTTTCAACAAATACGCGACAAACTAGCGCAATACCTTGCCCTGCCAGTGCGGCATCAATCGCGAGTGTTGTTTGGTTGAAGGTTGCCCCAGCGAGTTTTTCGACAGTCTTAATAAAAGCAGGCCATTGATTATGGGCATCGTGCAAAATGGGGAATTGCTTCAAGCTTTCAAAGGAAAGAGGGAGTGAGTGGTTAATTAATAATGACGGGCTAGCGACAGCAATCAGCTCTTGCTGGAATAACCGTACCGCTTCCAAGTTTAGTGGAAAGGGGGCACTGGTTAGGCGTACGGCAATATCAATTTGGTCTCTATCGAAGTCAGACACCGACTCAGTAGCGACGGTGCGTAACTCTATATCAGGCAAAAGTGCGTTGAGCTCTCCCAATCGTGGGATCAAAATCTTCGCGGCGAAGGTCGGGGTGACGCTGATAGTGACCATTTTTGGGCGAGATCGTATGTTGTTGGTAGCTTCGCTCATAACATCGAATGCGTGAGTAATATCGGCTAAAAAGACGGCTCCTTGCGTTGTTAACGATAACCCCCGTGGCAGTCGCTGAAAAAGGGTTTGGCCTAGGTGTTCTTCTAACGCTCTGACTTGTTGCGCAACCGCGCCTTGAGTGACGCCAAGTTCTTCCGCTGCATTGCGAAAACTTAATCTTCTACCAGACACTTCAAATGCACGTAGGGAATTGAGAGGCGGAAGCTTTCTTCGTGAAATAGTCATTATCATCACCCAGTAGTTTTTCTACATTCTAAGTGGATTATTAAACGCGCGAAAGTCTTGTTTTTATACACCATACTGAAACCCTAAAAAAATAAAGGGAGTGATGTATGACAAATCAAAAAGTGGCGTTAATTATTGCCGGTGGTTCTGGTATGGGAGCGGCGGCAGCACGTAAATTGGCGCAAGAAGGGTATTGTGTCGCCATCTTATCATCTTCAGGAAAAGGTGAAGCTTTGGCGAAAGAGTTAGGGGGAATTGGAGTCACAGGCTCTAATCAGTCTAATGACGATTTGCAGCGTTTGGTGGATTTGACGATGGAAAAATGGGGGCGCATTGATGCACTGGTAAACTCTGCTGGACACGGCCCTCGTGCGCCAATTCTTGAAATAAGTGACGATGATTGGCATTTAGGCATGGAAGTTTACTTGTTAAGCGCGATTCGCCCGATTCGTCTTGTTGCCCCTATTATGGCGGCTCAAGGGGGCGGTAGTATCGTGAATATTTCGACGGCTTGGGTTAACGAGCCAACCGCCATGTTCCCAACCTCCACTGTTTTTCGGGCGGGTCTGGCCAGTTTTATGAAAATTTTCGTGGACGATTTTTCTGCGCAAAATGTGCGTATGAATAACGTATTACCTGGTTGGATAGATAGCCTCACTGAAGTAGAGGAGCGTCGAAAAATGGTGCCAATGGGGCGTTACGGCAAGACGGAAGAAATTGCTAACACAGTAGCATTTCTATTGTCGGATGAAGCTGGTTACATTACTGGACAAAGCCTTCGCGTGGACGGTGGTGTGACGAAATCAGTTTGATATAAAAAGAACAGTCTACGGCGCAGTCGTGTTTGCATGGTGTCGAGGTGCTTTATTGATTGGGACGTTATGCGATTTGACGGTTTCTTCTCATTTATCAAATGAGAAGAAACCTTAGGGAGAGAACTCTATATCGCCTCGACGGGTTGGCTTACTGGATTTCCCATTTTTTTTACAGTGCCTCAATCAATACCTTTTCAAAAAAATTCGTCACGCCTTGATAATCATGTAACGGTAAGACCTCGGCGACATATTGATCGGGGCGAACAATAATGATGCCGCCTTCTTCTTTATCGACTCCGCGTTTTTCATAGAAACAACCTTCTGCAGACTTTGCGCTGTAGACTTTTTCATAGTCTTTTAATCCGTAAAGGTCTTTTGATGGCTGTAAAACTGGATGGATATTGGCCACTTCAATGTCTCGATGTGGTTCTTGGAAGACGGCTTGTAGGTTGATGATTGCGTCAATATTCATACCTTTTGGCGTGAAACGTAGTAGGGGGGAAGCGGGATTGTTTTGTAAAAACTGACAAAGAGCTTTTACTTGGCAATCGGTTCCCATGAAGCGTTCTTTTCCAGCAAAGGCGAAAATGTGCCATCGGCCATCTGCCTTCATGCTGTGCCCAAGGTGCACGGGTTTTGCATCTGCATGACGGGTTACTTTTGCGGAATGAAAGCGCATGCCGATGGTTTGTCCTGAGGCAAGGTTTTGATGCGTTCCTGATTTTACTAACGTCGATGCTGGGTAGTGAATCGCTGTGCCAGCGGTGAAGCGGCCAAACTGCACAAAGTATTGTTGAAATGCAGCCGGATCGATGCCGTCAGGGTTGCTCGCAGATTTAGGTTTGGCACTGAACATTTTTGAAAATTCGCGATCAAAGTCGATTAGTTGTTGAGCCACAGTTTGTCTTTCAAAAGAATAACTTTGTAGTAGCTCAGGCTTCGCTCTTCCGGTTAAAACGTGGGCGAGTTTCCAGCCTAAGTTCCAAGTGTCATTGACGGAGGTGTTTAGACCTTGCCCCGCTTTTGGGCTGTGCGTGTGGCACGCATCGCCAGCGAGAAAAACACGTGGCGGACGACCATCTTCGGCATCATCAAATGCTGTCGTTAAGCGCTGGCCAATTTCATACACACTCCACCAAGCAATCTCTTTTATGTCGATGGTGTAAGGTTGCAGAATACGGTTTGCGGCGGCGATTAAATAGTCGGCCGTGATCGACTGTTTGGAGAGTCGTTCAGTATTGTTTAGTTTGTCCAATTCAATGTACAAACGCACCATGTAACCGCCTTCGCGAGGAATGATCAGCATGTTGCCTTCGTTGGCAGAATGAATGGCGGATTTTAAACGGATATCAGGAAAGTCTGTCGTCGCCAGTACATCCATTACGCCCCACGCTTGATTGATCGAGTCGCCGACTAATTCACGACCAATGGATTTTCGTACCGTGCTACGAGCGCCATCGCATCCGACCACGTATTTGGCTTTGACTGTTTCAATCACGCCAAGGTGCTGAGAGTCCAAACGCTCAAAGGTTAAGGTGACTGGATAATCGGTTGCTTGTTGATCCACTTCAAGGTGAAGTAACTTACGCGAGTAGTGTGGCACGACTTTTCCAGGGCCATGACTCATCACATCAAGAAACGCATCGTGAACACGAGCTTGGTTAATAATGACGTGCGGCATTTCAGATAAATCGTCCTCGACGTCTTGGATTTTTCCACTGCGAGCAATGTGTTCTGGCAGATCTGCGTCCGGTTTCCAAAAAGCGGTTTCGTTTACCCAATACGCTTCTTGTTTGATTTGATCAGCAAAATCATAGGCTTCAAACATTTCCATTGTACGGCAAGCAATGCCATCGGCTTGACCTACTAATAAGCGGTCGTCTTTTTGTTCAACAATACAGGTAGAGATACGGCCAAATTTTGATAATTGTGCCGCAAGGTTGAGTCCGGCAGGACCGCAGCCAACGATCATCACATCCACTTGAGACGGTAGCGGGAGTTTTAATGGCGGCGCGATGATCCGATCCGTCGGATCGGCAATTCTAGGGTCGCCAGGGTGAAAACCATCTTGATAAAATTGCATTGTTTTGTCCTCTTATTATTGCCAGTGACTTGTAATCTGGATTGAAAGAAACTTTAATCAATTTTAGATATAAGTAAAAATAGATTTTTAACGCAAGACTAATAGAAAATGCATAGATGAATCCTAATTTATTGAGACAACTTGCCATCGTGGTAAAACAGGGCTCGTTAAGTCGAGCCTGTGAGCAGTTGTATGTGACGCAACCTACTTTAAGCAGAAGCATTAAGTTACTGGAAATGAAAGTTGGTGCGCCAGTACTTATTCGAACTCGTTATGGTGTTGAGCCGACAGAAATTGGTGCAAGGCTGGCACAAATTGGTGAGCGTATTTTGGCGGAAACAGAGCAAGGCGAAGAGGTTATTCGCCAGTTTCATAGCGGCTATCATAATGAGTTTGTTATTGGTATTGATCCGCTTTGGGAGTTTGCGACGGTTGAGCAAATGACCGCGTATTTTATGAAAGAAAAGCGATATGTTTTTCATTTTCGTACGGGCTCTGCGGCGGCTCAGATTGAGTTATTGCAAAATGGTGAGCTCGACTTTCTATTGGCACCAGCGCACCTTTCCGTTAAACAAGGAACATTGGATCGACAATCATTGTTTCGGGATCGTTCTGGTGTTTTTGTTGGTAAAAAATCAATGCTTCTAGGCACTCATAAACGTGTGTCTCAAGCCGTTTTGGAAAAACAAAACTGGATGGTGGCAGGTGCGAACGCGGGTTTTTTAGATCGTCCTAGTGAGTTAGTTGGTTTAAAGGCCGCTAGTATGGCGTTTACTGGCAGTATTCGTTCGGTGCTGCATTTGTTAAATACCACTGACATGCTGGTTCGATTGCCTGCTCGAATGGCTTTAATGACCGGCGACGTGGGCATTGAACAGATGATTGAGGTGGAAGGGCCACTAGGGCCAAGACGAGACATCGCACTTTGGTCGAAAGCTGACAGTATGGAGCGACCCGAGTGTCTGAAAATTCATGAACTGATCCGTGATTTTATGCAGGCACTGGAGGACTCTGTGCCGACCTTCGAGTTGGATTTGTAACTCGAAAAAATCAAGCCGGTTCTTGTCGATAAAATTGACAGAGTAGTCGGTAAATCTCTGGCATTTTTTTCTTCATCATTGTTGGGGATTCAAAGAACGTTTCGCTGCACACCGCGAAGAATTCGGCAGGGTTAGTTAACGCGTATTCATCAAGTGGTAGGTGTTTGTTGCGTTGCCAGTCGTTTTCAAAACGTTGGAATGTTGCAGTGAATATATCGTGCCACTCACCCGGTTTCATATCAGGGTGCATAGGCGGTGCGCCATTCGCGCCATCACGAAGCATGTCTAATTTATGGGCGAATTCGTGAATGACAACGTTGCTTGCTTTGCCATGACGAGCGTGAGCGCCTGTTTCTAGTATCGATTCCCACGATAAAATCAATGGTCCGCGTTGCCACGCTTCGCCGCTTAAACCACGACCTTCGGCATGGACAACGCCATCTTCACTTTGATAAGGGTGATTGGCAATAAAATCCCCTTCGTACAAAATAATGGTTTGGCAATGGTCATACCAATCCAAGCCAAGATGCAAAATAGGAACACAGGCCATAGTGGCGAGTTTAAGACACATCGCGTCGGTAAATTCAAATTCACCGCCCGGTGCAATACCTTTACGAGCTAGAAAGTGAAAGCTCATTTCGCGTAAATTGTCGCGCTCACTACCTTTGTAACGTTCCATCACTGCCCAATCAGCAATCGCAGACTCCCATTGCTCTACCGTGAAGTCCATGGCCTTGATTCGTCGGTTCTCTAGCCAGTTATCAAGTGATTTAAACATAATTATATCTCGATTAAATAGGTCGGTTTCTTATATTATGCGCTGCGATTTGAAACCTGTAACAATATCCATTATGACATACGATAGGTCGAGAAAACGGGGTGAATACTAAGAAGTAATGAGGGATTTCTTTCAATACAATCTCTCCTTAATATTTGTGCATTCCTCCAACTTCCTTGCCTTAATCTCGTTTGTGATTGGCTATATGATAGATAATCAAATCATGACGTCATTCTTAAGTTGAAAATTCAGCTAAGACTAATCGAGCCAAGAGAGAGTTTTTTTGAAGTCATTCCTTATTTCTGTATCACATTTTCGTTCACAGTCATTTTTACTGTTTAAAGGGTCTGTGTTGATATCATTATTAATTAACGCAATAAGTTATGGCCATGCGTCAGAAGCTGTCGTTGTCTCTGAGAGTGTTCAGCAAGATCAAGTGCTAAAGTCTGAAGAGTCTCAATCAGGCCAGCAAGATTCCACATTAAAAGGGTACGCATTCTCTCCTCAGACGGTGATTGATCTAGCAAAAAAACTGGCGCAGTCACCAATGCAACCAGTGGAAAAAGCACCAAAAGCCTTGATCGATATGGATTATTCCATGTATAGGAAGATCAACTTTCAGCAGAACCAAGCAGTTTGGGGCAATACGCCGACAAAATTCTCCGTGCAATTGTTTGCGCCTGGCTTTTTATTCAAAGACTTAGTGACCATTGATGTGGTTGAAAATGGTCGTGCGTTCCCACTCAAAGTCTCTGCAGACTCCTTTACGACGCCGAATCAAGAAATCAGTGAGTTAATCTCACAAGTGGGTAAGTACGCTGGATTACGTCTGCATTATCCGATTAATAGAGCAGACCATAATGATGAGTTTGTTGTTTTTCAAGGCGCGAGTTACTTCCGAGCGGTGTCGAAGGGCCAGTCGTATGGTTTGTCAGCTCGTGGTCTTGCGGTGAATGTGGCACAGCCGAAAGGAGAAGAGTTTCCGATGTTCAAACAATTTTGGATTGAACGTCCTTCTTCTAGTCAAGACGCCATTGTTGTTCATGCATTATTAGACAGTAAAAGTGTGGCTGGCGCGTACCGATTTGGTATTTACCCAGGTAAGCCTACTCGCATTGACGTTAAGGCGACATTGTTTCCAAGAGTTGATTTGAAACACGTTGGTATCGCGCCACTAACCTCTATGTTTATGCATAACAGCTCGCTGGATGCATCCGACTTCCCTGATTATCGCCCCGCGGTTCATGACTCTGATGGATTACAGATTCTCACTGGCAAAGATGAAATGATTTGGCGCCCTTTGAACAACCCAAAAACCTTAGAAGTGAGTGCGTTTAGCGATGATTATCCAAAAGGTTTTGGTTTGATTCAGCGTCACCGCAACTTTGAAGATTATCAAGATTTAGAAGCCAATTATCATACTCGCCCTTCCGCTTGGATTAAGCCTTTGAATGATTGGGGGCAGGGTCATGTTGAACTGGTGGAAATCCCTTCAGATTCAGAGACAAACGACAATATTGTGGCTTTCTGGCAACCAAAAGAAGGCTTTAAAAAAGACCAGTCTTACACCTATCAATATTTAATGACCTGGTCGAATAACACACCAGTTTCGATGGATTTACCGCGTATTGTGCGCAGTGCTAAAGGGGTGAAGTTGTTTACCGATAGCCCTGAAGTGGTGATTGATTTCAATAAAATGCCGGACGTTAGTGTCGAAGATCTGACCGTTGATGCCAGTATCAGTCAGGGTAAAATACTCGAAGCCTTGATTGTGAAAAACCCACACAATAATGGCGTACGTGTTTACGTCACTTTCGATCCACAAGACGCAGATTTAGCTGAATTGAGAGTTCAGCTAAAACAAGACGAAGTGGCTATCGCACCGACTTGGCTGTATCGCTGGATGAAGGAGTAAATAATGTTTAATAAGGAGGTTGATGCAAAGCGTGCGTTACCCACTATTTCGCCATTGGACATGCCTAGGCATGCGGTAAATGAAGCGTCTCATGCTCGAAAAGCCAAATTTTCATCACATGATATCGTCACGTTTTTGGCGCGATTATTTGTTTTGATATGTACGATTGGCTTGTCTTGGTACGGTGCCACTGAAATGTACAGTGTGCTGAGTACGAATGCGATTGCAGGATTGCAGTGGTTGTTTTTGGTTCTTTTTTGCATCAACTTCACATGGATTTCTTTCGCCTTTTCACAAGCCACGCTTGGTTTGCTTTACCAGTTGTGGCCTTTTTCGGGTCGCCGTAAAGAGCAAAATGTAGAGGGCGTGACAGCAATTTTATTGCCTGTTTATAATGAAGATCCATCACGTATTCGAGCCAATATTCAAGCCATGCACGAAGACATTGTGAAGCAAGCGTCAGGCAAGTTTGCTTTTTTTATTCTTAGTGACACTAACAAAGCCGATGCTTGGGTTGCCGAAGAGCAAGCCTTTCATTCACTGTTAAATGACGACTCAGCTGTCTGTCCTATTTTTTACCGTCGCCGTTATGACAATGCGGAACGCAAAGCGGGCAATATTGCCGAATGGGTAACGCACTTCGGCAATGATTACGAGTGCATGATTGTACTGGATGCCGACAGTTTAATGGGCGCAGAGTGTCTGATCTCACTGACTCGCCGCATGAGTGCTGATGCTAGCCTTGGTTTGATTCAAACCTTACCAACTATTATTCGCGCCGATACTTTGTACAGTCGTATTCAGCAATTTGCGAATCATTGTTTTGGTCCTATTTATGCGTCTGGATTGGCTGCGTGGCACGGTGGTTCATCGAATTTTTGGGGACACAACGCCATCATCCGAACCAAGGCATTTGCAGACGCCTGTGGTTTACCTGTATTGGCGGGCAAAGCGCCTTTTGGTGGTCATGTCATGAGTCATGACTTTATGGAAGCGGCGTTGTTACGTCGAGCCGGTTGGGGAGTGCGTTTTGATACCGATTTAACGGCGTCTTACGAAGAAGCGCCACCGTCGCTGGTGGATGTGATTGTAAGAGACCGTCGCTGGTGTCAGGGGAACCTACAGCACAAGACGTTTGTGTTTGCCAAAGGCTTTCATTTTGCCACGCGCTTGCATCTTTTATCCGGCATTATGTCTTACCTGAGTGCGGTTTTTTGGCTGATGTTAATCGTCGTCGGCTTCGCGCTCGCCATACAGGCGTACTTTGTGCGTCCTGAGTATTTTGCTAATCCGTCTTTGTTTCCAACATGGCCTGTGTTTGATTTTGAGAAAGCGCGGTCTTTGTTCATCTTGTCGATGGCGCTGGTGTTGGCACCTAAAGTGTATGGTTGGTTAGCGGCGATGCTGAATATTCGTCGTTGTTTGCAATTTGGCGGCCCCATTTTATTGACCTTGAGTATTCTGGTAGAAACACTGTTATCAGCTTTGTACGCACCCATTCTGATGCTCGCACAGTTTCAAGTGGTTTATGGTGTGTTTAAAGGCAAAGACAGTGGCTGGAAACCTCAATCTCGTGACGATGGTGCTACGTCATGGGGAGTCGCTGCGCGTGCGCATTTTAGTCATACGGCATTTGGTGTTGCTCTGGCCGGTGGCGCGCTTTTCTTAAGTCCACAGTTGTTTTATTGGTCTTTGCCGATTAGCTTTGGCTTAGTGCTGTCGATTCCATTGTCTTGGTTGAGTGGCGGCAGAAAACGCGGCAACGTGATTCGCTATGTTGGTCTGCTGCGTGCACCTGAAGAAAAGCGCCCTCATCCTATTGTGGTACTGCAATATCGTTATAGTACCGACCTTGCTCAGCCACGTTTTGACACGGCTTTACCATCGTTAACGCGTCTGATGTCTGATGCTTCATTGTTCTATTGGCACCTTGCACAAATGCCGGCAGATGAGTCGAATAAAGAGTTTTGCCGTGCTTGGATCTGTGCCGAGTGGCAAATTATGAACAGTGGTAGCATTAATAGTTTGCTTGCTCATTTAAGTGAAAAAGAATGCATCGCGATTTTGCAACATCGGACACTAATGCGCGCGATGCAAAAGTATTTACCTGAAAACAAATGTGTCATTAAAGAGTCAGAAAAGCGGGTATTTGCATAGCAAGCAACGCAATGAGAGCCGTAATTTATACCTCTCATTGCGTTTTTTTTTTGATACTAAGAAAAATCGCTGAGAGGGAATTCACTTAAAGGGAATTCCCTCGTTATTTTAGGTTGCCTCATTGAAAACATCGTATTGACGGAGCGAACCCCTTTCGCCTGCAACAGTTTTTTGCTCAAAAGTTCATCATAGCTATCAAGGTCTCTGGTTATGATCTTTAGTAAATAGTCACAATCCCCACTGACGGAATGGCATTCTTGTATCTCAGGACATCCTTGCACAATAGAAAGGAAAGGCATCAGCGTTCCCGGATGGTGGTTATCCATTGACACTTGTGCAAAGGCAATGACATTTAAGTTCACTTTCTTTGCGTTCAACTCAGCGGTGTAGCCTCTTATATAGTCTTCGTCCTCTAGACGTTTTAAGCGTCGCCAACAAGGTGCAGTTGAAAGGCCGATCTTCTCCGCTAAGTCTCGATTACTTAGGCGGCCGTCTTTTTGTAGGGCTGAAAGAATACTGATGTCAAATTTATCAAGCATGAAAGTGTTTCCATTTTTTGTTATTTGAAGAAACTATATTGCTTAGTCTGTCAAAGAGTCGGCAATTAAGAAAGATAATTTCGGCCAATCCTAGATAATATTAATAACATCATACTTATAAAAATAAAGCTGAAAAGCAGCTAAAAAATGGTGTATTTCTATGAATCAATTGCTAGAAGAAAAGAATCACGTCACGAATTTCATAAGCCAAAAGCTTGAGTTTGACTGGCTTAACGTCAGCCAATTGATGCTTCTATCTCGCGCGTTGGATGAAATAGAAGAAAAAGAACTGGTGCCTGAAAAATTAGTCTTTAACCAGTTTTCTGCTCGAGGGCATGATTTTGCCCAGATTCTACTCGGCTCTCTGTTGACTCATCCTCACGATGCAGCAAGTGGCTATTATCGATCCAGGCCCTTTGTCATGAGCCTTGGTATTAGCTTGGATGACGTGGTTGCCTCGCCAATGGCCAAGGAAGGAGGGTACAGCGACGGCCGAGACATCGGCGTAGTATGCAACTATCCTAATATTGAAAGAAAAGGCGCTATGCTGTTTCCTATGTGTGGTGGTGTCGGGGCACAGTACTCACCCATATCGGGTTGGGCACAATCGATTCTTTATCATAAAAACCAATTAAAAGACCTTAACTACTCAGGCGCGATAGCCGTTTCTATGGGTGGTGATTCGTCCATGTCTACGAATGGTTTTTGGGCCGCTTTGAACATCTCGACGACCAATGATTTACCGCATTTGTTTTACATTGAAGATAACGGTTATGGCATTTCAGTTCCTCAGGAAGTGCAGACTCCTGGTGGTGACCAAGTTGCTAATCTCAAAGCGTATAAGAATCTAAAAATTATTGATGGAGACGGGACCGACCCTCAATTGACTCCAGTGTTAATAAAAGAGGCGGTGGACTATGTGCGGTCTGGGCAGGGTACTTGTTTGCTAAGACTAAAAGTCCCTCGTTTATGTGGTCACACCTTTCAAGATACTCAAACGTATAAAGCGGCTGACTTTATTGCAGATGAACAATCAAGAGATCCGCTTCCTAAGCTAAAAAACTATCTAGTAAAAAATGGCTTAATGAGCTTGGATGAATGGCAAACGTTAGAAGACGAGTGTGACCAAAATATTCGAAATGCGGTCGATAAAGCAAAACAACGCAAGCAACCAGATCCAGAAAACCTGACACGTTTTGTTTACGCTGAAAAGAACCATGTTCAACTTAGGGGCGGTTTGGCAGCGAGTGGCCATGTATTTCCAGCTCAGAATGATCAGTCTAAACCTGAGGGTTCACGACTCAATATGCTGACAGCGATCCGTAAGACACTCGATTATGAGTTGGAAACAAACCCTAAAGTCATTGTATTTGGCGAAGACGTTGGGCCAAAAGGCGGTGTTCATGGTGCAACGCTTGGGTTGAATGAAAAATTTGGTAGCAACAGGGTATTTGATACCAGTTTATCTGAGGAAGGTATTATCGGTCGTTCTGTGGGCATGGCACTGAGTGGATTAATGCCAGTGCCAGAAATACAGTTTCGCAAGTACGCCGAGCCGGCTGCAGAGCAGCTTTCAGATACCGGTATTATGCGCTGGCGAACCAATAACCAATTTGCTGCGCCTATGGTTGTCAGAATTCCTGGAGGATTTGCTCGCAGAGGCGACCCATGGCATTCCATGAGTGATGAAGTTGAGTGGGCACATAAAGTTGGCTGGCAACTTGCTATGCCTTCCAATGCAGAAGATGCCGTTGGCTTACTTCGTTACGCACTTCGGGATAATAATCCAACCATCTTTTTTGAACATCGATTCCTATTGGATAATAGTTGGTCCCGTAGGCCTTACCCTGGTGACGATTATGTCATTCCATTCGGCAAAGCTAAGACGATTCTGACAGGGACGGCATTAACCGTTGTTTGTTGGGGGGCGATGGTAGAGCGTTGTGAAAATGCAGCCAATAAGCTTGATATGGGCATAGAGGTGATTGATCTCAGGACAATTCAGCCATGGGACAAAGAAGCGATACTTGCCTCTGTTGAGAAAACAGGACGTTGTCTGATTGTTCATGAAGATAATAAAACCGCTGGGTTTGGGGCTGAAATCGCTGCGACCTTGGCTGATGAGTTGTTCTTTAGTCTTGATGCGCCGATCCAACGATTGACCATGCCCGATATTCCTAACCCCCACAATTTTTTGTTGTTAGAAAAAGCCGTGCCGAATGAGCAAAGCATTGCTCTCGCCATGACAAAATTGATCGAAGTGTGAGGGGGGAAATGATGAACGAATCAATGACTATTACGCTTCCGGTTGGAGCATTAGAAGGAACGGCAGCGATACTTTCTACTTGGCTGGTAGGAGAGGGCGATAAGGTTCGTAAAGGCGACCCAATATTGGAGCTGGAAACTGACAAAGTGTCGATGGAAGTGTGTGCTGAAAGTGATGGTTCGATTGAGAGGATCTTGGCTGCATCGGGTGACAATGTTGATGAGAAGACTATTCTTGGTTACTTGAATTGTGCTGCACAACCGATCTTAGAGAAATCTCCCTCACTCGTTTTTGACGACTCTTCGCAAAATGAATCAGTGGCGAATTTTAGCAAATGTGATGCTGCTAGCGATGGTTCAAAATGCCATTTAATCGGACCCGCAGTTAGAAAGTTACTCAGAAAGTATGATCTGGATGTGACCTCAATTAACGGTACGGGGAAAGGCGGACGTGTTACTCGTGACGATATTCTAGCTTTTATTGATACCCAAGCAGGTAAGGGGCAAAGCAATTCAAATGCTTCTATGCCAGTAGAAAAATCGCATGGTCTAAAAAGTAAGCTGGTTTCTCATTCTTCCATGCGTAAGAAAATTGCGAAGCATATGGTGGACAGTTTACTTCATACTTCTCCTCATGTTACTAGCGTCTTCGAAATGGATATGGGGCGCATTATAGAGCATAGGAAAATGTGCAAAATGGGATTTGAAGAAGCGGGTGCAAAGCTGACTTTTACCGCTTATTTCTTGGCCGCCAGTGCTAAGGCCATGCAAAAAGTTCCTGTCGTTAATTCGCGTTTTCATGATGATTGTTTAGAAATATTTGAAGACATCAACATAGGTGTCGGCACAGCGTTAGGCGATGATGGACTGATTGTACCGGTTGTTAAACAGGTTCAAGAGAAGAACTTGTTTGACATCGCATCAGCTCTTCAACAACAAACCGATAAAGCCAGACAAGGTAAACTGGCTGCCGCAGACATGAGAGATGGCACATTTACCATCTCAAATCATGGCGTGAGCGGTAGCCTATTTGCTACACCAATTATTATCAACCAGCCTCAGGTTGCTATTTTGGGTATCGGAAAACTTGAAAAAAGAGCTGTGGTAGAAGAGGTGAATGGTGAAGACATAATAGTCATTCGACCAAAATGTTATGTGTCTCTTAGTATCGATCATCGAGCCTTGGATGCATATCAGACTAACTTATTTTTGAGTCATTTTGTCGAGGCGATAGAAAACTGGGGGAAATAATAACTTACGACATGGGGTCGTCGTGTAATGATGATACCCATGTCATTCTATTGTCTTTTGGTGAGTCGTATTTCAACTATATGCTGTAAGAGGTGTTTCTTTTTCTCGTAAAATACATGAGTTTATTTTGAGGATTTGAAATCATTTCTACACATTTTCTAGTATCATCTCGAATTGTTTCTCTTTTCTTTTCTTTTCTTTTCTTTTCTTTTCTTTTCTCTAAGCCCATTCGTATTTGAGCTTTCTTGCTATTTTTTGATGGTATTTAGAGCCTTATTGCATTGCTGTAGTGAGTTTTTCTATATTATTTATGCATATTTCGTGTACATTTTCTGATTAAAAAAAGATCGTTTTGATTTATTTTTGTTTTTTTGAAGTTAAATAATCAAAATAATGATTGAATTGAGTTGTCTTTTTGAGTATTTTAAATCATAACATGACAATGCGCTTAAGGTTTGTTCTTTATCTCTTAGTGGAATTGTCAAAAAATAAGAATAAGGAATTGGTTTTGAACTCAACAGTAGAATTGGTATTTTACGGAGACGATTTCACTGGCTCCACTGATGTACTTGAAAGTCTAAGCTTACGTGGCAAGAAAACGATTCTATTGCTCCGTGTGCCAGAGAAAAATGATGCGATTGATTTTTCTGTTTACGACTGTATTGGAGTGGCAGGGATAAGCAGAAGCAAAGATCCTGAGTGGATGAGAGCTGAATTACCGAAAGTATATCATTTTCTAAATTCTTTCGATCCTAAGTATATCCATTATAAAGTCTGTTCTACTTTTGATTCTAACCTTCATAAAGGCAACTTAGCCGTTGCGACTCAAATTGGCATTGATGTTTTGTCTCCTCGCTGGACTTCTATTGTGGTGGGGACTCCGAAAATTAAGCGCTATGTTTGTTTTGGTGAGTTGTTTGCAGATTCAAAAGGCGAGACTTATCGCATAGACCGTCACCCTGTAATGAGTTGCCATCCAGCAACGCCAATGACGGAAGCGAATCTAGTTAAGCATATGCAGCAGTTGGGTGAGGTTGATTGTGCCTCCGTTAATTTGAGTATGTACTCCGACGGCTCTGCAGCGACTAAATTACAGCAATTTATCAATGAGAAAAAAGTGGTTATCTTTGATTCTGTTGACCATTCTTCTCAAGCCAAAGTTGGGGCGTTGATTAATGGGCGTTGCCAAGAGGGCCTTCATTTTTCCGTTTCTTCATCTGGTTTTGAGGATGCTGTTTATAGCCAGAATGATCTTGTTGATAATATCAAAATCCAATCCAAGCCTAAGATATTAGCGCTGTCCGGTAGTTGTTCTTCTATTACAAGTAGTCAAATTGACTATGCCTTGAGCCATGGTTTTATTCCCGTTGAACTTGATATTGCCAGATTATTGATACTTGAAAGCAGGTCCCAATATTTAGATGAGATCGTTCAAACCTGTATTGATTTACTTAGTAGCAATAAATCGCCTTTGGTGTATTCCGCTTTGGGTCCTCAGAAAGATGGTTCAACGATCACTTCTCAAGACGGGGATCTACATTTTGATGAAATGCTTGGTAGTTTCCTCGGGGCCATTGCTTTAGCCGTTACCAAAACAGGTTTGATTGATCGGCTTGCCGTCGCAGGTGGCGATACCTCCGGTTACTGTATTCAAAGTTTAAACGTAGATGCGTTGACGTTTATTGCACCACTTTGCCCTGGTGTTCCTCTATGCCGAGCTCATGCTCAAGACTGTGACATAGACGGGTTAGAGGTGGCCCTTAAAGGTGGGCAAATGGGGCCTGAAGATTTCTTTGTGCAATTACGCTCAGGTGAGGAATAAATGATGGACAGATTTGAGGTTGCGTACTTAATTCACAGTTTCATCAGTTTGGCTCATGTCGCTGAGAAAATTTGCAACGATCAAACCACGGGAACTTTTACAAAAATTCCTGATATTTCAAGCGGTAATGTAGGATGCTTTTCGGCTGAAATTATTTCAGTAGAAGAGACCTATGTTTCTACATTAAAGCAATATCGTGGCCGCTTGGTTATTTCTTATCCTATTGATTTATGCGGTTACGATTTGTCGGCTATTTTCACTATTGCTTGTGGTGGAGTCTCTTCGATTAAAGTGATCGAGCGTTTAAAAATAGAAGACATTCAATTCACTGATCAATTTGTTGCTCAATTTCAAGGTCCAAAATTTGGTATTGAAGGTACTTATCGCAAGCTGGGAATGTCAGAAGGGCCCGTGATAGGTGGGATCTTAAAGCCGAATATTGGTATCACGCCAGCAGACAGTGCAAAACTGGTTGCACAGCTGGTGGCTGCTGACATCGATTTCATTAAAGACGATGAGAAGCTACAAAGTCCGCCTTACTCGCATGTAAAAGATCGCATCGACGCGATTATGCCTGTTATTGATGATTGGCAGCAGAAAAGCGGTAAGAAAGTCATTTATGCCTTTAATATTTGCCATTCAGATATTGGTGAAATTGAACGTAATCATGAGTATTTAAAAAGCAAAGGCGGCGATGCCGCTGTTATAAACGTCAATCAAATCGGTATTTGCGGCTTAGATTCAATTAATAAGTTTAGTGACGTTATTTTGCATGCTCATACTAATGGGTTGGCTTTTAATGAGCGCAGCGATTGGGGGATTTCTTTCAATGTTTGGCAAAAAGTCTGGCGTCTATTAGGCATAGATCATCTTCAAATTAATGGTATTGATGGGAAGTATTGGCAGGGTAATGATTCTGTGATGGAGGCTTATCATGCCATGACTCAGCCCCTTGGCCACTTATCTTCAACATTACCTGTCTTTTGCTCCGGTCAATGGGGAGGGCAGGTGCCAGAAACTTACAGCCGAACAGGCAAATCGACAGAATTAATGTATCTCGGCGGTGGCGGTATTCATGGCCATCCACTAGGGGCGCAAGGTGGAGTAAAAGCCATCAAGCAAGCTTGGGATTCATGTATCGCAGATCAAAATATATATGATTATGCCGCGACTCATCCTGAGTTATCGCAGGCATTATCGTATTTTTCTCATAAAGCAAAATAATAACAGTGGAGTAAGTATGACAACTATATCTTTAATCGGTGCTGGCGGAAAAATGGGCATGCGTTTGTCTAAAAATCTGCAAAATTCAGATTATAAAGTCAATCATGTTGAAATAAGCGAGCAAGGTCGTAAGAACCTAAAAGAGCAGCTTAACATTGATGCGATTGGTCCTGACCAGCAAAAATCCGCTTTAGAAGCGTCGGATGCGGTTATTTTGGCTGTGCCGGATACTCTTATTGGAAAAATCAGTAGTCAAGTTTGTGAGCATTTGAAGCCAGGCACTATGGTTGTGGTTCTTGATGCCGCAGCACCGTTTGCGGGTCACCTTCCTAAGCGTGATGATCTTGTTTATTTTGTGACACATCCTTGCCATCCAGTCATCTTTAATAAAGAGCTTAATCAAGATGCGTTAAATGACCATTTTGGTGGGCTGCATGCTAAGCAAAGTGTGGTCTCTACTTTATTGCAAGGTCCAGATTCTGCATGGGAACTTGGGGAAGATATTGCAAAAACCATCTATGCACCGATCAAAAACTCCTACCGTGTTACTTTGCACCAAATGGCGATGTTAGAGCCTGGTTTGTCTGAAACTGTCTGTGCGACCTTGTTAACTGCGATGCGTCAAGCCATGGATGAAGTGGTTGATGGTGGTGTTCCATACGATTGCGCTCGAGATTTCCTACTGGGTCATATGAACATACTGTCAGCGGTAATTTTTGATGAAATCGACGGCCAGTTTTCTGATGCTTGTAATAAAGCAATTGATAACGGACTTGGTAAATTACTCTACCCAGATTGGAAGAAAGTTTTTAATAAAGATGAACTGGCTCACAGTATTCAACTGATTACGTAAGTAAAAACACCATAAATAAAAATGTGAAATAAAGGAAAATTCAATGAATAAAATAAAGACAAAAATAATTCAATGTGTTGCTTTAACAACATTCGCTCTTGCTCCGCTGGCTCTAGAAGCAAAAAGCATTAACCTTGCTTTTACTCAGACGATGGATTCGCAATATGGTGCGGCGGGTAATGCTTTTAAGGCAGAGTTGGAGAAATTAAGTGATCATAAAATTGAAGTCGATTTGAAACCAGCAGGCACTCTAGGTGGCGAGCGTGAAGTGGTTGAAAGTTTACAATTGGGCATTATTGAAATGACCATTTCTTCAACGGGACCTTTAGGGAATTTTGATAAAGATGTTTATCTATTTGATTTTCCTTATGTATTCGAAAGTTATGATCATGCGCATCGCGTACTGGACAGTCATATAGGGAAAGACATTCTTAAAGGTATGTCTGAGCATCAAATTAAAGGTTTAGCTTGGGGCGAAAATGGATTTCGTCAGCTTACTTATAATGGTGATCCGATCCTAAAGCCTGAAGACCTTAAAGGCAAAAAGATCAGAACAATGGAGAACTGGGTGCATTTAGCGACATTCAATGCGTTAGGAGCTTCTCCAATTCCAATGTCTTGGACGGAAGTGTTTACGGCACTTCAGCAAGGAACCATTGACGGGCAAGAAAACCCGATTAACCTTGCGGTGACATCAAAGCTCTATGAAGTTCAAAAACAAGCTTCTATGACTCAGCATCTTTATAGCCCGGCGGTTATTGCTATGTCTCAGGGGTATTGGGATGGACTTAATGCTAAGGAGCAAAAATGGGTTCAGCAAGCGGCCGATGTTGCGGCTAAAGTGATGCGTCAGTCTCGTGAAAAACTTGAAAATGAAGCATCGGATCAGCTGACTCAAAAAGGCATGACTATCCATAAAGTGGATATCGCTCCTTTTGTAAAAGCCACTGAAAATGTGCGTAATAAGATTGCTAAAGAAATGGGTTTCACAGAGAAACTAACTGAAATCAAAAGCATGAAATAATAGGTTAAGAAGGCTGATACGCAAGTATCAGTCTTTTTACTTGAGGATATAAAAATGGCAAAAGTCATTATTAAATTTAGTCGATTCCTTAATAATTCTGCTTTAAATGTTTCTGCGGTGCTTATGGGACTTATGGCTTTATTAGTGTTTTATCAAGTCATCACCCGTTTTGTTTTTGGGGCACCGTCTGCTTGGTCTGAGATTTCAGCTCGGGTGATGATGGTATGGATGGTTTATATTTCTATGGGCTGTGTATTCAGTCGTGGAAGTATGATCAGCATTACTTTTTTTGTGGAAGTATTACCTGATGTTATTGGTTTATGGGTTAAGCGAGCCGTGACTGTTATTGTGCTCATTTTTTTTGGTGTATTAATATGGTATGGCTGGGATATCGCGGTAAGAGTAAAAAATCAGAATGTTGCCATGCTTAATATTTCGGCATTTTGGCTTTATATAAGTATTCCTATTGGCGCTGTTCTAAGTATTCCATCGTTGCTTGAATGGCATATATTAAATGTCGAAAATCAGCCTCAATCTGACGATCTTAAAATAACTAAAACCGCAGAGGTCTAGTCATGCCAACCGCCATTGTTTCGTTACTTATTGCATTCATTTCGTTATCTGTGCCTATTGCTGTCGCCATTGTTATTGCATCAGCGATAGGACTTTATTTTTTCAGCAACCTCCCATTGATCATCATTCCTCAGCGAATGTTTATTGGCCTTGATAGCTTTCCATTAATGGCTGTGCCTTTGTTTATTTTGGCTGGGAATATAATGGGGCAAGGAGGCGTTTCAAAACGCTTAGTAACGTTTGCCAAATCTCTGGTGGGGAATCTCCAAGGCGGTTTAGCGATTTCTTGTGTTATTACCAGTATGATTTTTGCGGCGGTGTCTGGGTCGAGTGTCGCAACGGCGTATGCTGTGGGCGCGATTTTGCTCCCAGCGATGATAGCGCATGGTTATCCTAAGCCTATGGCGACTGCCATTCAGGCGTCGTCTGCGAATTTAGGGATTATTATTCCACCGTCTGTGCCTTTAATTATGTACGGTGTTAGTACTAATACCTCGATAGGCAAGCTCTTTCTTGCCGCGATAGGTCCTGGGCTGCTTATGGGGGTTGCTCTGATTATCATGGTGCTGGTTTGGTGTATTGTGACCGGTCATGGTAAAAATGACGCAAATGATCAACAGGGTTTACTTGCCTCGTCAAAAGATGCCTTATTGGCTTTGTTGATGCCTACTATGATTCTTGGTGGCATTTATGGTGGCGTTTTTACGCCTACCGAAGCGTCCGCTATCGCCGTTATTTATGGCTTAATACTCGGTGTTTTCGTCTATAAAGAAATTACGTTGAAAGACATTCCAAGGATATTAAAAGGCTCGGTGGTTGCAACGTCTTCTGTCATGCTGATTATTGCCGCGGCGTCGTTATTAAGTTTTCTTGTCAGTAGGTCAGATTTACCTCAGCTGCTTTCCACTTTTGCTACGGATAATTTTTCAACTAAATTGCAGTTTTTCTTAGCCGTTAATTTGCTTCTTTTAGTGATCGGTATGTTTGTTGAAACATCTGCTTCAATATTGTTACTGGCTCCAATACTGGCTCCAATTGCGATCCTCTATGGTATCGACCCTGTTCATTTTGGCGTTGTCATGGTTGTAAATTTGGCAATTGGTATGTTTACGCCACCACTTGGAGTAACCTTGTTTGCTGCGAGTCAGGTGGCGGAAATTCAGGTTGAAAAAGTCATATTAGCGACGTTAGTGCCCTTAGGGACTTTGCTCTGTTGTCTGGTTCTTATTACAATATTCCCTTCGATTACACTATTTTGGGTGAATTCGTGATTGTTTACTTAACTAGGTGACCAAAATTGATGAAAAAACAGCATCGCTATAAAGACATAGTGGATTATCTAAAAGATACTAATTTGGCAACGGTTGAAGAGCTTGTTCAAACTTTGAATGTCTCTCCTGCTACGGTTCGTAGAGATTTAATCGACCTAGAAAACCAAGGTGTTGTTAGACGAACTCACGGTGGCGTGACCTTAAATAGTTTTGTTGCTACACAACTTTCTGTTCAAGAAAAGAACGAATTATTTAAGGTTGAAAAAGAAAGGATTTCTAAAGCCGCTGCAGAGCGGGTAGAAGCAGGAAGCTCTATTATTTTAGATGCTGGTACAACGACGATGGAGATTGCGAAAAATATTACGCATCTTCCTCTTAGGGTCATCACTCCTGACTTACGAATTGCGCTTTTTTTAAGTGAATTTAAACAGATAGAAGTAACTATGTTTGGCGGGGAAATTGATAACGCCAGTCAATCTTGTGTCGGAGAACATGCGAGAAGACTACTTCACTCTATTCATACGGACATTGCCTTCATTAGTAGTAACTTTTGGAGCTTTGAGCATGGAGTCACCACCTCTAAAGAAGCTAAAACAGCACTGAAAGTTGATATGATTGAATGTGCGGAAGAAAGTATTCTTGTCGCGGACAGCAGTAAATATAATAGTTTTTCTTTGTTTAAAGTGGCTGAGTTAGATCAGTTTTCAGAAATTTATACAGACACTGGACTCAGTCAAGAGGCGCGAGAAAAACTGATGAACTTTAATGGCAAATTGAATATTTTGTGATGCTTTACGCGTTTTCATAAATATGAAGCTGCTAATTAATATTTTTCAATTTACTCTGTAATCACGTTGCGTACGCTTAGTATTTGACGTTGTCATAAAGAAGTTCTCTTTATGACAACGTATTTTAGATGGGACAGACAAAGAGAAAAAGGGCTACGCATGTAGCCCTTTTCCTTAGGGTTGAGTTTTTATTAATACTCAGATAGTGTGAAAGCAGATGTGTAGTGCTTGATATTTTCAGATGTGATCAAGTAGCAATCAAACAGTTGTTTTTCTGAGTCAACACCAGTATTGCCATTTTTGATGAAGTTATCCGCTTGACGAATGGCTTCAGCAGCAAACGTTGCAACTGGTTGAAGCACTGTGTACTCCATTTCTCCATTTAAAATTGCATTGGCTGCATCAGGGGAGCCATCAAATCCACCGACTTTAACTTGGCTAAGCTTTCCCGCTTCTTTCAGTGCTGCGATTGCACCCAATGCCATATCATCGTTACCGCTGATAACTCCTTTAATATTTGGGTTTGCTTGTAGGATCGACTGCATTTTTGTATAGCCTTGAGTACGGTCCCAGTTAGCGACTTCGCTGGCGACTTTTATCAAATCTGGGTATTGAGACAGTACTGTTTTGAAACCGTTTGAGCGAGTTTGAGCGTTGTTATCACTTGGCGCACCGAATAGTTCAACGTAATCTCCTGAGTCTCCAACGCTTTCGATCCACTGCATGGCGCCTAATGCTGCACCTTGAGCGTTATTGGATACCAGTTGTGCTTTCGCAAGACCGCTTTGGTTTATTTCAGCGTTAATGATAATGACTGGAATACCTGCTGCTACCGCTTTACGCACTGCACCAATGGAACCGTCGGCGTTCGCTGGGTCTAATATAATGGCTTTTGCTTTATTGGTAATGGCCGTATCAATCAGCTTGCTCTCTGTGTTTGTGTCACCTTTATGAGCAGAAACATTTGCTTCATAGCCCATGTCTTCGGCTGTTTTTTTAGCGACTTGGCCCTCAGTAAACCAATAAGGGTTTGAGGGATTATTAACAATGATAGACATCAAACCATCCGCCCATGCACTGCTAGCCATAAGGGTTAAGCTAGCAGTAGATGCGATTAATAAACGCTTAGTCATGTTGAACATATGAAGTACTCCAATTTATTATTTTAAGAGTTTGCCGAAGCTCGGCGAGTTGTATGCGCCTGCCTGCTATTGTTTTTCAAAGCGGGCAGGCACTACGTTTTTAGCGACCATTTCCTTTTGAGCTGTATTGCAAGCTGTTAAGTAATACTGCCAAGACGATAACAGTGCCTGTGAACACGGTTTGCCAGTAGGCAGAGACACCAATAATGACAAGACCGTCAGACAAATAACCAATAACCAATGCTCCAAGAATGGTACCCCGTACTGTTCCGCGCCCACCAGTTAACGCCGCTCCACCAATCACGACCGCAGCGATTGCTGTTAGCTCGTAGGTTGTTCCGGCTGTTGGGCCTGCGGACGTTAACTGAGACGCAAGAACAAGACCGGCAAGAGCTGCGCAAATACCAGAAATCATATACACAATCACTTTGACGCGGATAACAGGAACCCCGGACAAATTTGCCGCGCTTTCATTGCCACCAGACGCGTATAGCCAGCGTCCGAAGGCGGTACGGCTCAGTACGAGACCGCATATTAACGCCACAATAATTAGCACAATGACACTGATCGGAATGCCCGCCAAACGGTTAAAACCTAGCCATTCAAAGCCTGTATTACCCAGCTCTTCTTTCCCGTCTAGTTTGTTAAATGTCAGACCGTTGGTGATTAGGAGGGCAATACCTCGTGCCACGTACATGGTGCCAAGAGTTGCAACGAACGCAGGGACTTTGAAGTGAGCGATTAGTACGCCATTAACGCTGCCGACAGCGGCTCCGAGCGCGCAGGTCAAAACTACCACGACCCATAAGGACGGATAAAATGTAATGCCCAACAGTTCTATGTTTACTCCTTGCATTAAATACCCAGCGAAGACACCACATAACCCAAGAGTAGAGCCCACCGACAAATCGATTCCACCATTCAAAATGACCAGCAGCATGCCCAGAGCCAGTAAACCAAAAATAGCCACATGAGAAGACATGATCAGAAAGTTATTGATCGTAAAATAATAAGGGGACATGAAAGAGAAAAAGATAATAATCGCAATCAATGCGAAAAAGGCCCTACCTTCTAGTAGTAAGCGGCCAATGTCTAATTTCTTTGGCTGAGCAAGCGCATTAGCTGCAGGTTTGTTTTGAACGTTAGTGGACATGGTTATACTCCAAATTATTCTTATAATTTATTAATGGGCAACGGACTCGCCGGATGCAGCCATGATTTGTTCTTTGCTTACTGTCGAGTCAAATTCAGCAGATATTTGCCCTTTGTGCATGACTATAATGCGATGAGCAATGCTTAAGCATTCCGCCACTTCTGACGTAGAATAAATAACGGCAAGGCCTTCTTTTGCTCGCTCTGAAAGCAATTTAAAGACTTCTGCTTTTGCCCCAATATCAATACCGCGACTCGGTTCGTCCAGTAGAAGAACTCTCGGATTAGTTGCCAGCATTTTCCCTATGACCACTTTTTGTTGGTTGCCACCAGATAAGGATCCGATAGCGGCATCCGCACCAGACGCTTTTACTGTCACGGCTTTAATAGAGTGATTAACTAGGGTGTTTTCGGAACGTTTCGAGGTGAACAGCTTTTTCGTAAAATCAGAGATGCTGGCCAAAGACAAATTCTGGCCGACGGACATGGTTTGAACTAGACCGTCCTTTTGACGATCTTCTGGTACCAAAGCTAAGCCGATGCTAATACGTTCAGCAATGGACAGTTTGCTAATGTTTTCATCGCCCAGTAGAACCGTTCCAGCTTGAGCATTGAACCGACCAGCAACACATTCCATAAATTCGGAACGTCCTGCGCCCATTAACCCATAAACACAGATTATTTCACCGGCTTTCACTTCTAGAGACAGCTTGTCAACAACATTGAAATCGGCTCCATTAGGATCTGCAATGACTAAATCATCGATTTTCAAAGCCACATCACTAAATTGATAGCCTTCTGGTGGTGAACCTAAGTCGAAATTTTCACCGACCATATTGCGTACAATCCATTCAAGGTCTATGTCTTTGCGAGGAGCATAGGCCGTCATTGAGCCATCGCGGAGAACGACGGCATGATCTGTGATCAACAAGGCTTCTTCCAAGTGGTGTGAGATATACACAATGGACACGCCTTTGCTGGTTAAGTCGTGAATGACTTTAAACAGCACCTCCACTTCTGCAGCGCTGAGTGCGGAAGTGGGTTCATCCATGATCAGAATCCTGGATTTTTGTGAAATAGCACGTGCAATCTCAATGATCTGTTGCTGTCCAAGACGTAACTCTTCAACCAGAGTTAATGGGTCAATATTTTCTTCGAGACCGGCCATCAACTCTCGTGTTTGGCGCTCTTCTTCTGCGAAGTTCACACTGCCGTTGGTAATAATTTCTCGGCCCATAAAGATGTTGTCGCGCACGTTCATGTTAGGCGCAAGACTTAACTCTTGATGAATAATTGAGATGCCATTCGCTCTGGCTTCATTAGCGTTGTTAAAATGAACAGGGGAGCCGTCTAAAAGAATGTCACCAGAAGTGGGTGCGATAACGCCTGACAATACCTTCATCAAGGTTGATTTTCCTGCACCATTCTCCCCAAATAATGTTGTAACTTGTCCGTGGTAAACATCAAAATTTACACTTTTGAGTGCGTGAGTGTTGCCGAAAGTTTTTGCGATATGACGAGCGGCTAAGACGATACTATTTTTGGTTTTACCCATTGAATGCTCGGAAGCTAAGCTCATTTTAGGTTCATCCTTACTGGTGTTACCAACCAGTTTTTAGTATTGATTAGACGAAATACTCCTGAAATTTCAACGCTTTTACCTGTTAATGTGCTTCGGTCAAGATCTTCTAAGATGTCTGCCTTCATTGCGCGGTTTAGTGCAGCACCTACATCTTGGTATTCGATTTGGTTTGTAAACTCACCAAAACTTATGGTTCCTGTTGCATCGCGTAGATCGGTGCCGTTGATGGCTGGACCCGTTTGGATTCGAACAGTTTGCTTGTCTGGGAAGTTTGGAATATCAATGCTAAAAATGCCGGACTTTCCGGTAGTGATTATTCCCTTAAATGAAACAGGAATAACGGGACCAATTCCGCCACCTTTACCGTATTTTTCACCGGCGGCTTTTTTATTCACTTGAATCTCTTTTAGGAGGGTAGTTGCATCGACCGCATTCTCTAAGATGTAGGATTTGATGCCATTGTAGTGAGCGCTTGCATAATTATCAGGAGAGAAAACTTGCTGTCTTAGATCGTCAGCAGAACCATTAACAATGACTGTTGTGTCCAGAACCATAGTGCCCACAATCACAGTGGCTGCAATGGCACTTACAAGAATGGTTTTTCGTTTTTTCGCAATAATCTGATTGGATAATTGTGATTGCGCAGTAGCTTTTATCATTTTTATTTTACTCCGGCTGCCTTGTCTTCTAAAACGCACAAACAGTTCAATAGATAATGTTGCGTGCCGTTTGATCGAGCTAAGACCTGCGTTCTTTTTAGAATATTGTGTGATCTTTGACGGTTACAATGGGATAAAAATAAATAGCTGTCAATGAAATTTATTGCATAATATACAAAAAAAATCATAACGTTTCGATTTTATATTCACGTTCAATGTTTTTAAAAGTATAAAGGTAGCTTTCGATTCTTATTTAAAAAAACCATTTATTTTAATTAGATAATTGATTACTAACAGTAATTTTAAAATTTTGTTTTTTTATTAAAATTATCAAACAGAGTTTTTTTAAATTATTACAATGACTATAAGAGTTAAAAAATAATCGAATTGAAGGTTGACATGATGAAACTATATGGAAATAATATACAAATAAAGAAATAAATTTCATTTTAGCTTTGAATTTATTAGCTAGAAAAAAACGGGGTTCAATCATGATTCTAATAATAAAGTTGTCCCGCTTTATTTTCCTTTGGGACGCATGTTCACGCGTTTGGAGGTCTGACAAGTGACTAATGACCTCATCGTAGGTATTGATGCCGGCACATCAGTCGTGAAGGCAGTTGCCTTTTCTCTCGATGGAAAGCAAATAGCCGTTGCCTCGGTTCGTAACACTTATAGCGCTGGGTTAGACAGCTCTGCTACTCAATCTCTCAGCCAGACATGGGAGGATTGTGTTGCAGCGCTTAAAGCCCTAGGTGAAAAAGTTGAAGACTTTCATCGGCGTGTGATTGCTTTGGCTGTAACGGGGCAAGGTGATGGAACATGGTTAATCGATGATGCAGGATTACCCGTTTGTGATGCGTGGTTATGGTTGGATGGACGTTCCTCTCCAACCGTCGATATTCTTAACGCTCAAGCCAGCGAACGTCAACGCTTTGAAAAAACTGGTACCGGGCTAAATACTTGTCAGCAGGGAGTCCAACTGGCTCATATGGCGTCCCATTATCCGCATTTACTTGAAAAGGCAAAGACTGCTTTTCATTGTAAGGATTGGTTGTACTTCAATTTGACGACAGTGAGAGCAACGGATCCATCGGAAGCCAGCTTCACTTTTGGCAATTTTCGTACTCGACAATATGATGATCAAGTAATCGACAGTTTAGGACTCAGTGACTATCGTAATCTCTTGCCTGAAATCATTGATGGCTGTGAAACAACTCATCCTCTTTCTAAAGAAGCCGCAGATCTTACCGGGTTAAAGCCCGGAATCCCTGTTTCTCTAGCATACGTTGATATGGTAATGACCGCATTAGGAGCTGGCGTTCATACTGGACAAGACAATGTAGCCTGCTCTGTTATTGGCTCTACAGGTGTACACATGCGCTCTGTTTCGTCTGATGATGTGTATCTTAATGAGCAGAGTACTGGTTACGTGATCGCCTTACCTATTCCTGGACGGGTGACTCAAGTGCAAACCAATATGGCGTCTGCATTAAACCTTGATTGGCTACTAAACGTGGCTTCCGATTTGTTAAAAGACTTTGGTTGCGAGTCTTCACCTCATATGTTGGTTAATAAGGTCGAAGACTGGCTGCAGCAGGTAGATGAAGGCCAATTACTTTATCACCCTTATATTTCCGATGCGGGAGAGCGAGGACCTTTTGTCAACGGTAGGGCTAGAGCAGGCTTTACAGGCTTAACGTATCACCATCGATTTCCTGATTTGGTTCGTGCGGTTGTTGAAGGTCTTGGTATGGCGATGCGGGATTGTTATGAGGCCATGGGTGGCACAACACAAGAACTTCGTCTAAGCGGTGGTGCGGTCAGGTCGACCACATTACGTAAAATTTTATCAGCTTCTGTTGGTGCCGATGTACGTGTGTCAGGGCGAGAAGAAGCAGGCGCAGCGGGCGCAGCAATGATGGCAGCTGTGGCGATTGGCCAATACCAAACGATGGATGACTGTATTGCCGAATGGGTCACACCATTACTTGGCCAAGTGGAAAAAACAGACAGAGCACTCTGTGACCGTTATGACGTGCTTTTTAATGCATTCTACCAGCAGCGTTTGACGCTTCCTGATACATGGCTTGCCATGGAGCAGTTAAGGGAGCAGCCGGCAAAGCACTTTCAGGTAGATCCTTCTGATAAGTCATAGCGCGATCTTTGGCGACGAAATAAGAGGTTCTTTATGAATAACGAACAGATATTAGATCTTTTTGTAATTGGTGGCGGAATCAATGGCGCGGGTATTGCTCGTGACGCTGCTGGTCGAGGCTTAACCGTAGCGCTTTGTGAAAAAGACGACCTTGCACAAGGCACATCTTCTCGCTCGGGAAAGTTAGTTCATGGTGGTTTACGTTACCTTGAGTATTATGAGTTCCGTTTAGTACGTGAAGCGTTGATCGAACGAGAAGTGTTGTTGAATTCTGCCTGTCATATTATCTGGCCTATGCGATTTGTATTGCCTCACAGTAAAGAAGACCGCCCTGCATGGTTAGTTCGTTTAGGGTTATTTTTATATGATCACCTCGGAGGACGTAAACGCCTTCCTGGTACAAGAACACTGGATTTATTGCGTGATCCAGAAGGAACACCAATAAAAGATCAATACACTAAAGGTTTTGAATACTCGGATTGTTGGGTTGATGATTCGCGTTTGGTTGTTTTAAATGCATTGGATGCTGCTCAAAAAGGTGCGCAAATACTGACCAGAACCCGTTGTTTATCAGCGAGTCGCCAGGACGGGCATTGGCTCATCACAACTGAAAATGAATGGACTAAAAAAATACACAGTTTCAAGGCTAAGGTGTTGGTGAATGCTGCGGGGCCTTGGGTGCGTAATATTGTTGATGATGTCGTCCACTCGCAGAGTTCTCGTAATATACAACTGGTTAAAGGGTCGCATATTATCGTGCCTAAATTTTGGGAAGGCCGACAAGCTTATCTTGTACAAAACCACGATAAGCGTGTGATCTTTATTAATCCGTATGAAGACGATAAAGCATTGATCGGCACGACGGATATTCCTTATGACGGTCGCGTAGAAGATGTGGCACCAGAAGAGTCTGAAATTGACTATTTGCTTGCCGCCGTTAATCGCTACTTTAAAGAATCTCTAAGACGCAGTGATGTCATTACAAGCTTCTCAGGTGTTCGACCTTTATTTGATGATGGTAAAGGTAATCCCTCTGCAGTAACACGAGATTACGTGTTTGACTTGGATGAAACCGATGGCGCGCCGTTGTTGAATGTATTTGGCGGCAAACTGACAACATTTCGAAAATTGTCTGAGCACGCGATTCATAAAATTGAACAGTTTTTCCCAAACATTGGTGGTGATTGGACGCGTGGTGCAATTCTACCAGGTGGTGATATTCGTAATGCCGACTTTCAAGGTTTCATACAAGATTCTAAAGCCGTCTACAGTTGGATGCCTAGGGCATTGCTCATTCATTATGGTCGACATTATGGTTCTTTGATTAAAAAAATTGTTGGTAATGCGACAGATATTGATGATCTTGGCGTCTATTTTGGTTCAAATTTGTATGAAGCTGAAGTGCGGTATTTGGTGGCGAGCGAGTGGGCGATGACTCCGGAAGATGTGTTGACTCGGCGGACGAAAGAAGGACTTCATCTAAATGATGAGCAAAAAGTGTTTTTTTCTGACTGGTTCCAAGAGCGGTTCATTACGTCACAAGCCCATACAGAGATAGCATAAGAGAGGTTGAGTATGCCGTTAACATTAGGACTTAATACAAACCCTTTGGTGAATCGATTTGCTGAACCAGCAGAGCTCATTGATGCCATTGCGCACGATATTAAAATTCGTGATGTCCAACTCACGCATGAATTTATTAACCCCAGCTGGCCTGCTTCTGTTATTCGTCGGTTAACAAGAGAGATGCAGGTGGCATTGGATCGAACAGGTGTTCGTATTACGTCAGGTATGACAGGGCCTTATGGGCGCTTGAATCATTTTGGGCATCCAGACGCTGATGTTCGTCGTTATTATGTTGAATGGTTTAAGACCTTTGCGGATATAACCGCCGATTTAGGCGGACACGCAATGGGAACACAGTTTGCCATCATGACCCACAAAGATTTTGATAATGAAGTGCGTCGTGAAGAATTGACAAGAATAGCCATTGATTGCTGGGCAGAAGTGGCTGAGCACGCAAAGCAGGCGGGTCTAGATTATGTGTATTGGGAGCCAATGAGTGTCGGGCGTGAATTTGGTGACACCATTACTTCTGCCATGGCGCTTCAGCAACGGTTAACTGATGCCAATATGGCCATTCCGATGTGGATGATGGCAGACATTGATCATGGAGATGTTACATCGAGTAATCCTGCAGATTATGATCCGTATGCTTGGGCTGAAGCGGTTCCAACTGTTTCTCCTATCATTCATATTAAACAAAGTCTTATGGATAAGGGCGGGCATCGGCCTTTCATTGCGGAATACAATCAAAACGGTCGTATTCAGCCAGCGCTTTTATTAGATGTCTTATATAAAGGTGGAGCTAAGGACAACCAGATTTGCCTTGAGCTCAGTTTTAAAGAGCGTGATCCAACGGATTATCAAGTGGTCGAACAAATTGCTGAAAGTGTTGCTTTTTGGGCTCCTCATATTGATAGTGGAGTGCAGGACTTAAATATTTAATAACTTCTTAATTTGAAAGTAAAACCTCTCTATTATTCAAGTCGAAATTTTATTATCTGTGGTGTAAGGTTTCGTTTATTTTTACTTAAGAAGACAAACTAGAGACTAACGTGCAGAATCCGCTAATGTTTGCGTTATGCCTGTTCGTCATAATTAAACATAATGGAGCGATAGAGTGTGGATGGAAGAAAATCTAGTACCGAATCTGATGGCTCATTAGCCATTCGAGCAGCATGGCTGCATTACGTTGGCGGTTTAACTCAGGCAGCTGTTGCTAAAAGGCTTGGGTTAACATCCGTTAAGGTTCATCGTTTAATTTCAAAAGCGGTTGCCGAAGGCGCTGTAAAGGTAACAATAGATGGCAATGTTACTGAATGCGTTAAACTTGAAAATCAACTCATAGCAAAATTTGGTTTAAGCCAATGTACCGTTGCTCCAGATTTAGGGGAAGAAGGGATACCTCTTAGAGCGTTGGGTCAGGCAGGTGCTTCCTATCTACGTAATGTGTTAGCGACGCAATCCAATATAACAATTGGCTTAGCACTTGGACGTGCTTTGGCTGCGGTTGTTCATCAGCTGCCTAAGTTAGAGACTTCAGATATTCGTTTTGTTTCTTTATTAGGTGGATTGACCCGGGATTATTCGATTAACCGAGATGACGTTCTGCATTGGATAGCGGCGAAAACAGGCGCACCTGCATACACCATGCCGGTGCCGTTGTTGGCAAACTCTGTTGAAGACAGGACCGTTCTTCTTAATCAAAAAGGAGTTAAAGAAGTCTTTTCTATGGCTAATAATGCCGACATTAAATTTATTGGTATTGGTACCGTTGCTCAAACTGCTCAGTTGGTTGCCTCTGGTCCGATCAAGCCTGAAGAGATTATTGAGATTGCTCGATCGGGGGCAGTAGGTGAGGTAATGGGGCATTTTTATGATGAAAATGGCCGCATAATAGAAACGTCTCTCAGTGCTAGAATGTTGTCTGTGTCCTTGGAAGGGCATAAAGGTGATGTGATCGCGGTTTCCGGCGGAGAAGAGAAGGTTGAAGCCATCCGAGCGGCGCTGAAAGGGGACTTGCTTACTGGATTGATTACCGATGAATTGACCGCTCGTGCTATTTTAGCAAACGACTGATGGTCTCTATTTTTACTCAAGCTGAGCAGGCGAATTAAGCTCCTTATCTGGCTTCGTGTTAATGATAACGCCAGCCAAAAAAATGACTCAATAACGCCTTTTATCTAATGAAGGGTATTGGGTTAAGGGTCAAAATGCAGTGTCTAAACATAAAAAACTCCTATGATGTATATTTCTAGTGTGATTTGTTTGTGATTTTTAACATTCAGGTCGACTTTAATCGCACTTTTTTCTAATGCCTTTCTTAATTTCCCAGTCAAAAATCCATTTTATACATGTTATTCTGCTCTTTATGTGTGTGAGAAAGGTTATTTTTCGCATTTTTTTGTGATTTAAGTTTAGTTTGTCTCGTTATTATTGTGTTTATAACATCTAAAATAACAAAATAAAGTTAATTATGTTAAATATAACTTTTAAAATGTTATTTTTGGGTTTATAACATACTCAAGAGATTTGCTATCGAAGTGAGTGTTTATGAAGCGTGATGAACGTAGACAGCAAATTGTCGATCTCCTTGTCGAGAGTGGTGTGGTTGATCTTGAAGAGTTAGCAATGCGTTTTGCTGTTTCTAAGATGACGATTCACCGAGATCTTGATGAACTTGAAGCCGCTGGTTTACTACGAAAAGTACGAGGCGGTGCCACTATTGAAGCGGGAATGCAATTTGAAAGTGATTTCAGATTACGTGAGCGTCAAGGTAGTGAAGGTAAAGAGCGTATGGCGTTAGAAGCGCTGGAGCTGGTTGAGCCGGGGATGACTGTAATGGTTAACGATGGTTCTATGGCTGCGGTGTTGGGTAAGATGCTTTCCCGTAAAAAGCCGCTGACGGTCATTACCAATAATGCGTCTATTTTAGAGGTATTGAAGTTCGAAAAAGGGATCGACCTTATTGCACTTGGTGGAATGTACTCTTCTAAGTTTAATGGTTACTTCGGTGTATTGACGGAACAAAACTTAACCAGTTTGCGGGCGGATATTGCTTTCTTGTCGAGCCCTGCGGTATCGGGAAACCAAGTGTTTCATATGGATGCCGATGTGATTCGAGTGAAGAAGGCTATGCTAAATACCGCGGTTAAGAGCTGTTTGTTAGTCAATCACACACGGTTTGATCGTGTTGCACTTCATGTGTTGGCAAGTCTCGATGATTTTGACTGGGTCATCACCGACCAAGTTCCAGAGCCAAACGTTCAACAGCAGTTGGTGGACGCTGGCATTCAGTTAACTATTGCGAGACCACTGGAAAATACATGACGAGTAAAAAACAGTTTTGGGTTGGTACAAGTTGGAAAATGAATAAAACATTGGCAGAAGCTCAAGCGTTTGCGGCCGCGTTACAGGTCGACGATGTGAATGCAGATACTAATATTCACCGATTTGTTATTCCTGCATTTACGTGTGTACGTGAAGTAAAAGAAATGCTTCGGGATACGTCCGTGAAGGTGGGGGCTCAAAACATGCATTGGGCAGAACAGGGGGCTTGGACAGGAGAGGTATCTCCACTCATGCTAAATGACTGCCAGCTCGATATCGTTGAACTGGGTCACTCTGAACGACGTGAGTACTTTGGTGAAACGAATGAGACTGTTGGTCGTAAGGTCGAGTCTGCAATTCGTCATGGTTTAATTCCTCTTATCTGTATTGGTGAAACACTGGCTGATAAAGAAAGTGGTCAGGCGGCGTCTGTTCTGGCAAAAGAGGTGCGTGGTGCGCTGGAATTTTTGAGCGATGACCAAAAAGGTGCCTCTATTTTGTTTGCTTATGAACCAGTTTGGGCGATAGGTGAGCGAGGGGTACCGGCTTCTTCTGAGTATGCCGACGCAAGGCAAGCTGACATTCTGGATGTTGCTGAAAAGATATTGGGACGCAAGGTTCCTTGTTTATACGGCGGCTCGGTGAACCCTAATAACTGTGAAGAACTCATAGCCTGCGAACACATTGATGGTTTATTTATTGGTCGATCCGCTTGGAACGTTGATGGATATATCGATATTTTAAACAAATGTGCTGCAGTCGTTCGAACGCAATAATAGAACCGAGGATAACATCATGAAAATTGCAATTGCTGGAGACAGTGCTGGCGAAGGTCTAGCGAAAATTTTAGCGGATCATTTAAAAGATCGTTACGATGTGGAGGAAATTTCTCGTACTGATTCTGGAGAAGCTGAGCCTTTTTATGCCAACTTATCTGATCGTGTTGCCAATGCTGTGTTAGATGGAAAATACGATCGTGCCATTTTATGTTGTGGCACTGGTATTGGTGTCTGCATCGCAGCAAGTAAGGTGCCAGGTATTCGGGCTGCACTAACACATGACACTTATTCGGCTGAGCGCGCTGCACTTTCTAACAATGCGCAAATTATTACGATGGGAGCGCGAGTGATTGGGCAAGAGTTAGCGAAGTCCATTGCCGATGCATTTTTGGCGCAAGTGTTCGATGAAAACGGTCGCTCTGCGGATAATGTTAAAGCGATCAATTCTATTGATGAGAAATACCACGCTCGTCCGTAATTCATAGATTTAGATTATAAGCTGGAGGTGCTGTGTTAACTCATAAGCAGAAGTCAGAAATGGTGGACATTGTTCGAAACGTTGCTAAAACCGAGATTTTACCTAGGTTTAGAAGACTTTCAGACGGTGATGTATCAACCAAAACAAGCTTCGATGATCTTGTCACTGAAGCCGATGTTGCCTCTGAGAAAGCATTAGCACAGCGCTTTCAAGCCTTATTGCCTCAGGCGATTATTATTGGTGAAGAAGCCGTATCGGAAGATGAATCTTTACTGGATCAAATAGATACGAACGAACTGGTGGTTATTATTGACCCTATCGATGGTACATGGAATTTTGCTCATGGGTTATCCACATTTGGTGTATTAATTGCGGCTATTTTCCAAGGTGAAACAGTTTATGGCTTGTTGTACGATCCTTTAAATGATGATTGGATTGAAACAGGTTTAGGTGAAGGTACTTGGTATGTTCGGCCTGATCAATCACCACAGCGCTTGTTGCTTAGTGATCAGCCTGTAGATGACAAACTGGTGGGGTTTTTCTCGCCCTTTTTGTTTGCTGATTCTGCTATACGTAAACGCGTTGCTATACAGCAAGTTAGTTATGCGCGTTCTTCTAGTCTACGTTGTTGCTGTCATGAATATCGAACGATGGTGCAGAACGGCGTTGATTTCTTTATTAGCCCTAAGCCAAAGGTGTGGGATCATGCCGCAGGGATTCTTGCTTATCAGGAATCGGGTGGTTATGTCTGTATGCTGGATGGAAGCCCTTATAAACCGACTGTTCGCAAAGGCGTGATTATTGCGGGACGAACAGAGGTGATTCAGGATCGCATCATTAAAGATTTCCAATTTATTGATTTAAACCTCCCTGTTTAATAGTCGGAATTAATTCAGTCCACCAAATCGTTGGTAAAAAGATTGTGATGCCTCGGGAAGTGGGCCATCGGCAGATTCTAAATTTTTCCCTAGCCATTGCTCTGCAGCTGGGGTGATTTTGCGGTAAATGTTTCGACACAGTTGTCGAGCGGCTCGTCCTTCCCAGTCTCCAGGTAAAAGTTCTTCTGGAAGCTGTGGGTCTCTCAATAGTAGTTTTCTATATTCATGAATCAATAAGGTACGAGTCAGAAAGCTGGATTCAGCATCGATGTTGTCTTTTTCATCAAGCTCTTGCCATACAGGGCGAAACAAGTCGATGAATTCTTGATAGTGAGCACCAAGCTTATCAAGTTCCCAGCACTCTCGCACAAGCATTCGAATTTGTTTTCCTGCCAGTTCTTCTTGTTGATGCGTTTTGAATATAATGACTTTGCTTTGTAAGTTTGATGACGCCAAAACGGTATTCACATCACTTAAATTGGCGCTTGGGCTGCCGATAAGTTGCCCCGTTAACACGCCAAAGCCTTGCCAGTTCAGGTTCTCTAGTAGTTGCTTTCTTGCATCCGCAGACAGCTGTTGCGTCATGATTAAGCACCAAGAGCCATCCCATACGGTTTGATTAGCGCTGTATACTCGTCGAAACGCTTGTTCAAACTTTCGTCTGCCTGACCCCGTTAAGCTGTAATAGCTTTTTCTTCCAACTTTGTCACTGGTTAGCCAGCCATCTTGTGTTAAACGAAAGATGGTCGTTCTCATTAATCGCTCGTTAATTCCCATCGGCTCAAGCAGCTTGATTAAGCTGCCTAACCAAACGGTTCCACCATGTGGCTCAATCGTATCGCCATATAAGGTGATGACAAGAGAAGATGCTCGAATGGGTTTTTGCTGTTGGAAGCGAGTGATTAATGTGTCTAAAGTATTAAGTTTATTCATTATTAACTGGTGATCCAGTGTGAGTTAGCCGAGCGGTTATTCTCTTAAACCTGTTCGGCTTAGTAAAGAAGAATAGTCTTAAAACGCTAGACTAACTGGTTTTTTGTGCTTGAGTGTATTTAGCTTTTTGGCTGATGTGACCGACTTTGAAGGATTGGTCTATCTGGTTCTATGGCATTTAATGGAATGCATTCAACCATGGATTTGAGGCATCTTTTTGAGAGTTCTATGTATTCTTGTGTGCCCGTTTGTTTCCATTTTAGTTCATCATCTGTTACCGATCGAATAATTTTTCCTGGTGCACCCATAACCAGAGATTGAGGCGGGCAGGTGAATCGGTTCTTTATGAATGAAGCGGCGGCGACAATCGAGCCTGCGCCTATTTCAGAGTAATCCATAATAACACTGTTCATACCGATTAAAGCATCTTCACCAATAATGCAGCCATGTAAAACAGCACCATGACCAATATGGCCATGTTTGCGAATAATGGTGTGGCTATCAGCAAACCCATGAACAACACAGTTGTCTTGGATATTCGATTCTCCCTCCATAGTAATGCGCCCAAAATCCCCTCTTAAACAGGCTCCTGGACCAACATAACAGCCTTCACCAATGATCACGTCGCCAATAAGTGTCGCGGTTGGGTGTACGTACGCACTAGGGTGTACGACAGGAGTGACACCATCTATTTTATAGTAAGGCATGTTTTTTCCTTTTTTATTTGGTTCTTTATTTCTTTTATTTTAGATTATTTTGTGTCGATATGTTTTATATTCTTTCTTTTTTTACATGAAAATCGAAAATTATTAAGATTTATTTTTGCTTTAATGAATTTTTAGTCATTATTTTTTATTTTAAGTGTTTGATTTTCAAGTATATTTATAATTTTCGAGTTGGGTTTGTTTATTGGCCTATCAAAAGGGATACGTAAAAAGTAAAGTTTAATATTGTTTTGTATCTAATTATGATTCATCTTTATGTAAAGTGAAACGCGATTGAGCTTGCTAGAGTGTGTTTACTGAGCGAATTAATAACAATAAGATTGAGTGTTTGAATCAAATGAAACATAAAAATTACCAATCATTGGTTGTGCATCAGGCGGAGAGCGGGGTTCAGTTGGTACAGTTGAACCGTCCAGAAGCATTGAATGCACTGACGACAGGGTTATTGGCAGAATTATCCGATGTCATGGATGTGGCTGAGGCGTCGGACGATATTCGAGTGCTAGTCCTTACTGGCGGCTCAAAAGCGTTTGCCGCTGGAGCTGATATTAATGAGATGGCAGAACGTGATCTCGTTGGTATGTTGAATGATCCGCGTCAGCAATATTGGCAGCGTATAACCCGTTTTTCTAAACCTGTCATTGCAGCCATTAATGGTTACTGTTTGGGTGGCGGCTGCGAGTTGGCTATGCATGCGGATATTCTTATTGCCGGTCGTGATGCGCAGTTTGGCCAACCCGAAATTAATCTAGGTATCATGCCTGGAGCAGGCGGAACCCAACGTCTGTTACGTGCTGTTGGTAAATCTCTCACCATGCAAATGGTACTCACCGGTCAACCTATCAATGCCCAGCAGGCAAAAGATGCTGGTCTCATTAGTGAAATAACCCAACCCGAACTTACGGTTACTAGAGCCTTGACTTTGGCGAAAGTCATTGCGAGTAAAGGCAGTCTTGCCGTGCGCTTAGCAAAAGAATCCATTCTAAAAGGTATGGATACTGACTTAGCAACTGGCCTGCGTTTTGAGCGCCATGCTTTTACTGTGTTGGCAGGTACCGAAGATAGGAAAGAAGGGATTCTGGCGTTTAAAGAAAAACGTCAACCAAACTTTTCTGGTCGCTAATTTTTTTGGTGTTATTTTTCAATTCTTAGAGAGGCAATAGTAAATGAGCTTCGAACACATTCTATATTCGGTTGATTCTGGTGTCGCATTATTGAGCTTAAATCGCCCCAAGGCGCTTAATAGCTTTAATGAGGCGATGCACCTTGAAGTGCAGCAAGCACTAAAGTCTGCTCTAAAAGACAAGCAGGTTAGGGTATTGGTTTTAACAGCAGAGGGGCGGGGGTTTTGTGCCGGACAAGATTTGTCTGATCGAAATGTTGATCCTAGTGCGGCATCACCTGATCTGGGTATTTCCATTGAACGTTTTTACAATCCACTGATTAAGCAGTTGCAGGCTTTTCCCATGCCAGTGATATGTGCGGTTAACGGTGTGGCGGCAGGTGCTGGAGCTAATATTCCTTTGGCATGCGACCTGGTCATTGCGGCGCGTTCTGCCAAATTTATTCAGGCTTTTTGTAAGATTGGTTTAATACCTGATTCCGGTGGAACTTGGTTTCTACCACGCTTGATCGGTATGGCAAGAGCCAAAGAGTTGGCGCTGCTGGGAGGGCCCCTTATGGCGGAAAAAGCGCTGGAATGGGGAATGATTTATAAAGTCGTAGACGATGAAGATTTGCGCGAAGAGGCCATGTCGTTGGCGCGTCGTCTGGCAACGCAGCCGACCAAAGGTTTGTCTTTTGTTAAGCGTGCGCTCAATCAAAGTTTTGATCACGATTTTAATACTCAACTCGATGTTGAGCGTGATTTACAGCGTATGGCAGGTCAAACGCAGGATTACCGTGAAGGCGTAAAAGCCTTTATGGAGAAACGTACGCCAGAATTTAAGGGAGAATAATCATGCCTGCCTTGAAACAAAGTACGCCTATTGGTGTGATTGGTGCTGGCGCGATGGGGGCGGGAATTGCTCAGGTAGCAGCGCAAGCAGGCCATCAAGTTAAGCTTTATGACAACCGAGAGGGCGTGGCGAAATCTGCTATTGAAGGTGTTGCCAAGCAGCTGGCAGTCTTAGTAGAGCGTAAAAAATTCACTTCAGAGCAAGTGCAGAAAATATTGGCGCGATTGCATGCTGCTGACACACTGAATGATTTTTCAGATACTGGGTTGGTGGTAGAGGCTATCGTTGAAAGCATCGACGTCAAGAAAGCCATTTTTGACACCTTAGAATCTGTTTGCGCTGAAGGCTGTATTTTAGCGAGTAATACCTCTTCTATTTCTATTACCCGTTTAGCAGCCGGAATGAAACGCCCAGAGCGTATGGTGGGAATGCACTTCTTTAATCCGGCACCCATTATGAAATTGGTTGAAGTGGTGTCTGGCTTAGCAACGGATTCTAATGTGGCAACCTGCCTTTATGAAACGGCATTAAATTGGGGAAAAAAGCCAGTTTATGCGGCCTCTACACCGGGGTTTATTGTCAATCGAGTAGCGCGTCCTTTTTACGCGGAAAGCTTTCGTTTACGACAAGAACAAGTGGCCGACTGTGCGACATTAGATGCCTTGTTACGGGGCGCGGGTGGTTTTCGAATGGGGGCTTTCGAACTGACGGACATGATTGGTCATGATGTGAATTATGCCGTCACCTGTTCCGTGTTCGATGCTTATTATGGCGACTTCCGTTTTCAGCCCTCTCTCATTCAAAAAGACTTGGTCGATGCCGGCTATTTAGGTCGAAAATCAGGTCAAGGTTTTTACTCCTATCAAGATGGGGCTGAAAAGCCTGAGGCTCAAGTCGTCTCTGTCTCATCTTCGGTTCATGTGAGTAGCATTAGGTGTGAAGTGCCCGAAGATGTTGGCCACCTTGCAGGATTGGTTGAACGATTGTCTCAGACGGGTGTTTCGATAACACGTGTTTCTAGTGTGGCGAAAGGTTGTCTGAAAATCGGTAGAGCTTTGCTAGCGTTAACCGACGGACGTATGGCATGTGAACGAGCCAAAGACGAGCAGTTAAATGAACTTGTGTTGGTGGATTTAGCGCTGGATTATCAGAGTGCAGCTCATCTTGCATTGAGTCGTTCTGCATCGACCTCCGAAGATGCGTTTAATGATGTTGTTCAGTGTTTTGGTTTGATGGGTATTAAGGTAAGTGAAGTGGTCGACTCGCCAGCATTGGTTGTGATGCGTACGGTCGCTATGTTGGCGAATGAAGCGGCCGATGCTGTTTTACAAGGCGTTACGAGTGTCGAAGGTGTGGATACGGCAATGTGCTTTGGCTTGAATTACCCAAAAGGCCCATTGGCGTGGGCGGATTCTATTGGCGTTGCTGAGATAGAAACGGTGTTGCGTCATTTACAGCAGTCTTATGGTGAGGATCGTTATCGTCCTTCTTTGTTAATTCGTCGTGTCGCTATGTTAGAAGGAAACTTCCATGCCCAATAACCTTACTGAAGAACAGGTGAAAGTGCAGCTTGCTGAGCGTTGCGCACAAGCTTTGTATGAACGAGATGTTGCCACTCAGCATTTAGGCATTGAGTTGCTATTTTCTGCGCCGGGTCAGTCTCAAGTTCGCATGACAGTGCAAGACTTTATGTTACAAGGACATAAAACTTGCCACGGCGGCTATATGTTTACTTTGGCGGATTCGGCTTTTGCGTGTGCCTGTAATACTTATAATCAACCAACCGTTGCGCTTGGTTGTTCCATTGATTACGTCGCACCTGCTTATCAAGGTGATGTGCTGACCGCAAGTTGCCGTGAGAAAAGTCGTGGTGGACGCACGGGAAACTACGATGTCGAAATTCATAACCAACAAGATCAATTGATTGCCATATTTCACGGTAAGTCTTACCGCATTAAAGGCGAGATACTTTCACAGGAGAACGTAAATGACTGATGCTCTTATTATTGATGCTATCCGTACGCCGATTGGGCGTTATGGTGGTGCGCTTTCTAAAGTCAGGGCAGACGATTTGGGTGCTATTCCAATTAAATCTCTAATGGATCGAAACCCGACGGTTGATTGGTCAAAAGTAGATGATGTCTTGTATGGCTGTGCGAACCAAGCAGGTGAAGACAATCGTAATGTGGCTCGAATGTCTTCTTTGTTAGCAGGGCTTCCTCACAGTGTGCCGGGTTCGACGATAAACCGCTTGTGTGGTTCTGGTATGGATGCGGTTGGCTTGGCGGCCAGAACCATTCGTGCTGGTGAAGCGGGGTTGATGATTGCGGGTGGTGTTGAGTCTATGTCGCGAGCGCCATTCGTACTGGGTAAAGCGGATCAGGCTTTTTCTCGTCAGGCGGACATGTACGACACGACGATCGGCTGGCGTTTTGTTAATAAGCTGATGGCTGATCAGTACGGTGTGCATTCTATGCCTGAAACTGCTGAAAACGTAGCGGAAGATTTTCATATTTCCCGTGAAGACCAAGACTTATTCGCCTTGCGTAGCCAGCAAAAAACCGCTGTTGCTCAAGAGAATGGGCGTCTATCGAAAGAGATTGTCCCAGTTGTTATTCCGCAGCGTAAAGGAGAGCCACTGGTCGTGTGTCAAGATGAGCACCCTCGTGCCGACACCAGTTTGGAAGCCTTGTCGAACCTAGCAACGTCATTTCGTCTTGATGGTAAAGGCTCGGTGACGGCAGGCAATGCGTCTGGCGTGAATGATGGTGCTTGTGCCTTGTTGTTGGCTAGCGAAGAAGCGGCTGCGACTTATGGTTTAAAAGCGCGTGGCAGAGTATTGGGTATGGCGGCGGCAGGTGTTGAGCCTCGTATTATGGGCATTGGTCCTGCTCCAGCGTCTAAAAAGGTACTTGCTCAAGTGGGCTTAACACTAGACGACATGGACGTGATTGAATTAAATGAAGCCTTTGCGTCACAAGGTTTGGCGGTATTGCGCGAGCTTGGTTTAGCGGATGACGATGTCCGCGTTAATCCTAATGGTGGCGCTATCGCGTTAGGTCATCCATTGGGAATGAGTGGTGCACGGCTTATTACGACAGCATTAAATGAGCTAGAAAGTAAAAATAAACGGTATGCCTTATGCACTATGTGTATTGGTGTTGGGCAGGGGATAGCAATGGTGATTGAGCGACTCAATTAGAGCTTTTAACACGACTACTGTGCTCGCCAATACTGTGTTAAAAACAGACTCAAAATGCTCATTTATAACCCATAAACTCTGCTTTTTCGTCTGTTTTTGCCTTGTCTTGGCTTTGCTCGTGACGTCGTGGGCTGTCGTGGTGTTGTGGGGCGTCATGCGTAGCAGTCGTAAAAACGGTTTCAATTCACATAGCAGTCAAAATAATAAGGTTGTGTTACCAAAAGATAATACAGTCGTGAAAAATTTAATTCTAAAAATAATAACAGAGAGAGCATAACAATGGATATTCGTAGTCGGTTTAATCCAGATCAACTTGACCCTATGGAAACAGCCAGTATTGATGAGTTGCGAGCTCATCAATTAGAGCGTTTGAAGTGGACAGTCAATCACGCCTATAACAATGTCCCTATGTATAAACAGCGTTTTGATCAGATGGGCTTGCATCCAGATGATATTAACAGCTTGGATGACATTGCCAAATTGCCTTTCACCACGAAATCGGACCTAAGAGATAACTATCCGTACGGTATGTTTGCGACGCCGTTGAATCAAGTGGTTCGCCTTCATGCATCAAGTGGCACAACGGGTAAGCCTACTGTTGTCGGTTACACACAGAATGATATCGATACATGGGCCAATATTGTGGCGCGTTCGATCCGTGCGGCAGGTGGGCGAAAAGGCGATATTTTACACAATGCCTATGGTTATGGCCTGTTTACGGGGGGCTTGGGTGCGCATTATGGCGCGGAACGTCTTGGCTGTACGGTTATTCCAATGTCGGGCGGTCAAACTGAAAAACAAGTGCGTTTGATTAAAGATTTTCAGCCCGACATTATTATGGTGACGCCATCTTATATGTTGAATTTGCTAGACGAAATGGAAAAACAAGGCATCGATCCGCTTGGGCTTAAGTTGCGTTTGGGGATTTTTGGGGCTGAGCCGTGGACCGAAGAGTTACGCCGCTCAGTAGAAGAGCGAGCGGGTATTCGTGCGATGGATATTTATGGTTTGTCTGAAATTATGGGGCCAGGTGTGGCGATGGAGTGCGCAGAAAGCCAAGATGGGCCAACAGTATGGGAAGACCATTTCTATCCTGAAATTGTCGATCCGAATACGGGCGAGGTGTTGCCAGATGGTGAGATGGGGGAATTGGTATTTACAAGCTTAAGCAAAGAAGCCTTACCAATGGTTCGTTACCGTACGCGGGATTTAACTCGTTTATTACCGGGAACCGCTCGTCGTATGCGCCGCATTGACAAAATTACAGGCCGAAGCGATGACATGATGATTATTCGCGGTGTGAACGTCTTCCCAACGCAAATCGAAGAAGAAGTGATTAAAGTAAATCATTTTTCAGAAAATTACGAAATACATCTGTATCGTAAAGGTAATATGGATGGTATGGATGTACATGTTGAGCTGCGTCCTGATTGTGCTGGCTTTGATGAGCAAAAAATCAATGGCGCCATTAATGAATTGCGTCATCATGTGAAATCGTCTGTAGGAATCAGTATTAACGTTAAGCTTAGAGAAATAGGCAGTATAGCTCGTTCAGAGGGTAAGGCTAAGCACGTTTACGATGAGAGAATTTCTGTTTAATTAATTTCTCTATTTGATAAAGAGTAGCCTCTTATTTTAAGAGGCTAGGGTTTTTGTTGTCAAAAAACCAAAGAATTAAGCGATACATAAATATAAAATTTAACTTGAATTTATGTATCGTTAGTCTATTCTTTTAGAAAGAAGATGACTTATTTCTATGATATTGGAGATGTTCTCATGTACGCACAACAAGTTGAAACAGGGAAGAAAGCAGTAAAGTCCCTAGCTGAAATGGGGCCAGAAGAAAGGGCATTTCAGGAAAAAATTGATGCTGAAATTAAGATAGAGGCTAAAAACTGGATGCCAGATAGCTATCGAAAAACCTTGATTCGTCAAATTTCGCAGCATGCGCATTCTGAAATTGTGGGGATGTTACCAGAAGGTAACTGGGTGACCCGCGCGCCAACCTTGAAGCGTAAGTTGCAACTGATGGCCAAAATTCAGGATGAAGCGGGACATGGTTTGTATCTGTATAGCGCGATGGAAACGCTTGGTGCGGATCGCGATGAAGAGATCGAAAAGCTGCACTCTGGTCGTGCTAAGTATTCAAGTATTTTTAATTATCCAACTCTTAATTGGGCCGATATGGGCGCTGTGGGTTGGTTGGTTGATGGCGCTGCGATTGTCAATCAGGTACCCCTTCAGCGTACCTCTTACGGCCCTTATTCTCGTGCCATGATCCGAGTTTGCAAAGAAGAAAGTTTTCATCAGCGCCAAGGCTACGAAATCCTTTTGCACATGATGCGTCATGGCATCCAAGCACAAAAAGACATGGTGCAGGATGCGATTAATCGTTTGTGGTGGCCATCTTTGATGATGTTCGGCCCAAGTGATGCGGAGTCTCCTAACTCTGCTCAATCTCTGGCATGGAAAATCAAACGTCATACCAACGACGAACTGCGTCAACGCTTTATCGACCAAACTATTCCGCAATTAGAGCTATTGGGCTGCACGGTGCCAGACCCTCATTTGAAATGGAATGAAGAGCGTGGTCATTACGACTTTGGTGAGATTCAGTGGGAAGAATTCTACGAAGTTCTCAAAGGCAATGGTCCTTGTAATCGTGAGCGATTAGAAACTCGTCGAAATGCGATTCAAGACGGAGCTTGGGTACGTGAAGCGGCGGTAGCCCATGCAAACAAAAAACAAAAACAACAGGCTGCTGCCTAACTAATTTTGAGGTATCTCCTATGTCTGAATGGACACTTTTTGAAGTATTTATCCGTAGTAAGCACGGCCTGAATCACAAGCATGTTGGCAGTGTTCACGCAGTGGATGCCGAAATGGCCATTGAAAATGCCCGTGATCTTTACACTCGCCGAAATGAAGGCGTGAGTATTTGGGTTGTGCCATCTGCATCAATCACAGCAACCGCGAGTGATGAGAAAGAGCCTTTATTTGATCCATCAGAAGACAAAGTCTATCGTCATGCTAGCTTTTATGAGCTGCCTGATGAAGTAGGGCATATGTGAGGTGGTTATGACTAAATACGATGAATTAACCGAATTTTTATTGCGTCTTGGCGACAGCGCCTTGATTCAAGCCCAACGCTTATGCGAGTGGACGGGCCGTGCTCCCGCGCTTGAAGAAGAAATGGGCATGATGAACATTGGTCTTGACTTAGTCGGTCAAGCTCGCAATTGGTATGAATACGCCGCTGAGCGAATTAACGATGGTACAGATGCCGATACATTAGCGTTTCGCCGTGATGAGCGTGCGTTTCGTAATTTGTTGTTGGTAGAGCAGCCTAATGGCGACTTTGCCGTCACTATGACGAAGCAGTTTTTCTATGACACTTGGCAGTTTCACCTACTTACGATACTAAAAGGTGCAAACGATGAACGTATTGCGGCGATTGCAGCGAAGTCATTAAAAGAAGTGACTTACCATTTGCGTCGCTCATCTCAATGGATTGAACGTTTAGGTGACGGTACCGAAGAAAGCCATCAGCGCATGGAAAAAGCGATAGATATCGTTTGGCGTTTTACCTTTGAACTCGTTGAAAAAAGCGATACCGAATTGGCTTTATCTGTGTCAGGCAATATTCCAGTGCTCACTGAATTGCCGGAACAATGGCTGGCGACAGTAAACGAGGTATTCGCTAAAGCGACGTTAACGGTTCCTGATGCACCAAACACTTTCTATTTGAGTGCTCGAACAGGTATGCACTCTGAGCATTTGGGGACTTTATTGGCAGAAATGCAGTTCTTACAACGAGCTTATCCCGATGCAAGCTGGTGAGTTAATTACCACCGACCAACAAGGTCGTTCAGGGAGTGAGGCCGATATCCAGCAAGCATATAACGTGCTGGAAGACGTCATGGACCCTGAAGTGCCTGTAGTGAGTGTGATGGATCTTGGCATCGTGCGGGACGTCAGTTGGGCGGATGGACATCTTTATGTGGTGGTCACACCAACGTATTCGGGCTGCCCAGCGACAGAATATATCGAAACGTCGATACGTGATGCGCTTCAAGATGCCGGTTTTTCACATCCTAAAGTATCGCAGCGTTTAGACCCTGCTTGGACAACCGATTGGATTACTGAACAGGGCCGAAATCGCCTTAAGGCCTACGGGATTGCGCCTCCAGTCGGGAGCTCAAACAAGCGCTCTTTGTTGTCGGGAATAACGCAAGTTGAATGTCCAATTTGTGGCAGCGAAGACACTGAACAATTAAGTGAATTCGGCTCGACAGCGTGCAAATCTTTGTATCGATGTAAGTCCTGTTTAGAACCGTTTGATTATTTTAAATGCATTTGAGCCATAGATAAAAATAACATGGCCGTGGAGACACAGATGAATCAATTTCACTCACTTACTGTTTCAGATTTACGTCGTGAAACGCGTGATTCTATTTCGCTCGCTTTTGATATCCCTGAGGATTTAGCGCAGAGCTATCAATTTAAACAAGGTCAATTTTTGACACTGCGTACTCAAATTGATGGGCAAGAAGTACGTCGTTCTTATTCTATTTGCAGTGGTATTCAAGACAATGAAATGCGAGTAGCGATAAAACGTGTGCCTGATGGTCTTTTTTCTACCTTTGCCAATGATTCTATCAAGGTGGGTGATGTTCTTGAGGTCATGCCACCGTTAGGGCATTTTTATTCAGAGCTTGATCCTGCCCGTCATGGAAACTATTTATTAGTGGCCGCAGGCAGCGGCATTACCCCAATTCTGTCCATTGCGAAAACGACGTTAGCAACTGAACCGCACAGTAACGTCACACTTTTGTATGGCAATCGTTCCACCTCTTCTACCATGTTCCGAGATCAACTTGCCGATCTTAAAAACACCTACATGGGGCGTTTGAATCTAATTTTTGTGTTGAGTCGTGAGCAACAGGATATCGATTTGTATAACGGTCACATTGATGCGGATAAATGCCGTGCTTTGTTTGCCCGTTGGGTCGATGTGAAAAACCTTGATGGCGCGTTTATTTGTGGGCCTCAATCCATGACGGAAATGGTGAGAGATATATTAAAAGAGTCTGGTACACCAGAAGAAAATATCCATTTTGAACTGTTTGCTGCCGAAGGTAATGAGCGCAAACGCGAGCAGCGTGCGCAAGCTGCTGCCAATGCGGATATGTCGGAAATTACCGTCATTCGTGATGGTCATGCAATGAGCTTTGACTTGAAACAAAATACCGAAAACTTACTGAATGCCGGCAACGAGCATGGTGCAGATCTGCCGTTTTCGTGTCGAGCAGGCGTGTGTTCTACCTGTAAATGTAAGGTGGTTGAAGGCGAAGTGGACATGGACATCAACATAGGTCTTGAAGACTACGAAGTGGAAGCGGGTTATGTGCTTTCTTGTCAGTCTTACCCTGTGTCGAAAAAGGTAGTACTGGATTTTGACCAAGTTTAATTCGGCTTCATAGCTGACTTAGTTGTACAAAAATACGATCGATACATCATAAAAACAACAAAGAGGACGGTGGCGAATTTGCCACCGATGGAGAGTATTATGAGCCAAAGCCATATTTTACAAAGCCCAGTTCTACAAAGCTTTATTGCTGGGGAGTGGTTAGGTAATCAAGCTGGACAAGCATTAGCTAGCCCTGTCAACGGTGAAACGATTTATCATACACATGCTGAAACCATTGATTTTGGCCGTTCACTGGAATTTGCCCGCACCAAAGGCCGTGCTGCTTTAATGGCAATGGATTTTCAGAGTCGCGCGTCTTGTTTGCGAGACTTAGGCAAATATTTACTCGAACACAAAGAATCGTTATACGCTATTTCCTTATTAACGGGTGCGACTCGTAATGATAGCTGGGTAGACATTGAAGGCGGTGCAGGTACGTTGTTTGCTTATGCGAGTGTGGGACGACGTGAGTTGCCATCGGGTAACCTGATCCACGAAGATGATGCTTTTCCTTTAGGTCGTGATGGTCAGTTTTTCGGTTCGCATATTTTGGTGCCTCGCCAAGGTGTTGCTGTACATATTAACGCTTTTAACTTCCCAATTTGGGGTATGTTAGAGAAATTCGCAGCTAACTTTCTGGCGGGCATGCCGTGCATCGTTAAGCCAGGAACCTCAACGTGTTACCTAACACAAGCTTGTGTGCGTTTGATGGAGGAATCTGGATTTTTACCAGAAGGTAGTTTGCAGTTAATCATTGGCCGTACTGGCGATTTATTAGATCGCTTGGATGGTCAAGATGTAGTGACCTTCACGGGCTCTGCGAGCACGGCAGCAAAATTAAAAGTCACACCTAATATCATCAATAATTCCATTCCTTTTAATGCCGAAGCAGATTCGTTGAATTGTGCCATCTTAGCGCCGGACGTATCTGTAGATAGCCCAGAATTTGATCTTTTCATTAAAGAGGTCGCACGGGAAATGACGGTGAAAGCAGGGCAGAAATGTACTGCGATTCGTCGTGTATTGATTCCTGAAAATCAAGTGCAGGCGGTCTCTGAGCGTCTAACCGCACGCCTTGCCAAAGTGTCTATCGGCGATCCGCATTTAGATACCGTTCGCATGGGCGCATTGGCTTCTTTTGAGCAAAAAGCAGACGTCTTGGCACAGCTTGAGCAGTTATTAAAAAGCAGTCAGGTTGTTTATGGTCATGAAGACGGTTTTGAGCTTCTAGGAAAAGGTTCAGAAAAAGGTGCTTTTGTGCGACCTACTTTGCTGCTTAGTAATGATCCAGATGCAGAAGGCGGAGCTCATGACATAGAAGCTTTCGGGCCAATCAGTACCTTAATGCCTTATAAAAATATAGACCACGCGATTGCGCTTGCTGCTCGCGGTAAGGGTTCTTTGGTAACAACGTTAGTGACTCAAGACCCTGAGATTGCCAGAAAAGTAGTGCCTGCTTTAGCGGCGTGGCACGGGCGAGTGCATATTTTGAACGAGGCATCCTCAAAAGAATCCACCGGTCACGGTTCTCCACTGCCAATGTTAAAACATGGTGGTCCAGGACGCGCTGGTGGCGGTGAAGAATTGGGTGGTATACGTGGCGTAAAACACTATATGCAACGTGCTGCTATTCAGGGTTCACCCACCATGCTATCTGCGGTCACCGGAGAATATGTTCGTGGTGGTGAGACGTATGAAAGTGATGTTCACCCTTTCCGTCGTTACTTCGAAGATCTTCGAATTGGTGAATCTTTGCTCACTCATCGACGCACCGTTACGGAAACCGACATCGTGAATTTTGGTTGCTTGTCTGGCGATCATTTTTACATGCATTTTGATGACATTGCCGCGCGTGACTCTCAGTTTGAGCAGCGTATAGCCCACGGTTACTTTGTACTGTCGGCGGCGGCTGGGCTATTTGTTTCGCCGGGTGAAGGTCCTGTGTTGGCCAATTACGGTTTGGATACATTGCGATTCATTACGCCTGTGCCAATAGGCGACACCATTCGTGCTCGCTTAACGTGCAAACGTAAAATTGATCAAGGCAAGTTAAGTCCAAAAGGGGAACCTCAAGGCGTGGTGGTGTGGGATGTTCAAGTCACTAATCAACATGATGAACTGGTTGCCAGTTACGACATTTTAACGTTAGTTAAAAAAGCCATTTGATTGAGCTTAATAGGGTGGTTTATCCACTCTATTATTGATTTTTCACATGTAGCCTAATAACAACAATAAGAGAGTTTAGGAGCTGTTATGTCGATGAAAAACTGGATGGATAAACATTATCCAGAACCCAATATATACCGCTGGATTGGTTTGGGTTTAGAAGCAATTTCTGCAACGGTTTTGTTTTTATTAATGGTACTGACTTCTTTGGATGTGGCGGGTCGCTATCTTTTTAATAATTCGGTGAATGGTGCCTTTGAACTTACCCAAATGGGGTTGGCCATCATCGTGTTTGCTCAAATGCCATTAATTACATGGCGCGGCAGTCACGTCGTCGTGGATTTACTGGATCATATTTTAGGCAATCGTATCGTTAAGGTTCTTGGGATCTTTTCGGTCTTTATTGTTTCTTCTTCGTTTTATTTCTTAGCACTTCGCATTTATGAATTAGCAGAACGCTCGCTTCGTCGTGAAGAAGTAACAGAATATCTTCAGATACCGACCGGATATTTGACAGAGTACATCGCGATTATGAGCTGGGTAACGGCGGCGTGCATGCTCACTTACGGTGCTTATCGTGTGGTGAAAGGCAATAACGAATCCCAGCAGTTTGGAGAGTAGCATGTCAGTTGTATTAATCGGCTTTGCCGTTCTTTTGATTTTGATTTTGGTGATTCGAATGCCTATCGCATTTGCGATGGGGATTGTGGGCTTTTTTGGTTTTGCTATTTTACAGGGACTAAGTTTTGATAATGTACTTTCTTTTCGCTGGACAGCCTCGTTAACACTAGCGTCTAGCCGGGTCATAGAAACCGTACAAGACTACAATTTATCAGTGATACCTTTGTTTATTTTGATGGGGAATTTCGTTACTCGCTCAGGTTTATCGCAGGAACTGTATAACGCTTCTTATGCTTTTTTAGGGCACCGAAAAGGCGGATTGGCCATGTCAACGGTGTTGGCTTGCGGTGGTTTTTCCGCTATTTGCGGCTCCAGTTTAGCAACGTCTGCCACCATGGCAAAAGTGGCCATGCCACCAATGCGTAAGTTTGGTTATGCAGACAGTCTAGCAACGGCCTCAATTGCGGCTGGTGGCACACTTGGCATATTAATTCCTCCCAGCGTTATTCTTGTTATTTATGGTTTGCTAACACAGTCCAGTATTCGTGAACTATTTGCGGCTGGCTTTATTCCCGGCGTGTTAGGTATTTTTCTGTATATGTGCGCTGTTCGCTATGTTGTTTGGCGAAACCCTGCTGCGGGTCCAGCCGGAGAGCGGATGAATTTTAAAGAACGGATTATTGCTCTAAAAAATATTTGGGGTGTTTTAGTACTCTTTACTATTGTGATGGGCGGTATCTACTTGGGCGTATTTACGCCGACTGAGGCCGCTGGAGTAGGTGCTAGTGGGGCATTAATTATTGGCTTGGCGCGACGCAGTTTGAGTTTTAGCGAAATATTTGAAACCTTGGTAGACACCACAAGAACGTCGGCCATGCTGTTTTGTGTCGTTATTGGGGCGTTTATCTTTTCAGACTTTATTACTCGAGCGGGTCTGCCGGATGCCTTATTAAGTTTTGTCACCTCATTAGAACTGAGTCCTATGTTGGTGATTATGGTTATTCTGATGATTTACATCGTTCTTGGGATGGTGTTCGAAAGCCTTTCCATGTTGCTACTGACCGTCCCCGTTTTTTACCCTCTGGTATCCAGCTTAGGTTTTGATCTTGTTTGGTTCGGCATTGTTGTGGTGGTGGTGACGGAGATAAGTTTGATTACTCCGCCGGTGGGGATGAATGTCTTTGTCTTAAGCGCAGTCTTAAAAGATGTAAAAGCAGGCACGATTTTTAAAGGGGTTACACCGTTCTGGTGCGTGGATATTATTCGCCTTTTGATCATCGTTTTCATCGTACCAGTGTCTATGTTCTTACCTAATTTTTTATACGACTGAGGTGTTTTATTGCCTATTTAGGGGGTGTTAGGGAATGAAGATGTTTTTTGATTTTTTAATAATCGGTAATAAAAGAGAGCTGATTTTATAAAGAGATATGAATGTTTATCAATGCAAATCATTAACTATAGGAATAATAAAAATGATGAGTTTTAAAAAAAACCTACTGTGGGCGGTGTGTGGCGCTTCTGTTTTTGTATCAGGCATGACGTCAGCGGCAACAACGACCTTGCATGTGGCGACGTGGTTGCCACCAACAAGCGCGCAGAATGCGGTTGTTTGGCCTACGTGGAAAGAATGGGTTGAAACCGCCACGGAAGGGCGTGTTGAAGTGGTGATTGAAAATTATACGGGTTCGCCTAAAACAATCTTTGACGCGGTGGAAGATGGCGTTTTCGATGCGGGGTTCAGTGTTAACGCTTATATACCGGGTCGATTTAAGTTAGCCAGTGTGGCTGAAATTCCGGGCGAAATCACCGATGCGGAAGTTGGCTCCGTTGCATTGTGGCGTACTTATGAAGCCTATTTTAAAGCCGATCAAGAATTTAGAGGCCTTCACTTACTGGCTTTATTTGTCCACGGTCCAGGCCAGCTGAATACGACTTTTCCTGTTAATTCGTTGGAAGATTTAAAAGGCAAAAAAATGCGTGTAGGTGGCGGTTTGGTTAATGTTTTGGCAGAGCGTTTAGGCGTGACTCCTATTTCTGCACCCGCGCCTAAATCGTATGAATTAATGCAACAAGGTGTTGTTGACGGTACATTTTTACCGGCTGAGCAGCAAAAAACACTTCGCTTAAGTGAAGTAACAACCGATCTTGTGCTCTTTCCTAAGGGGTTATATACAACCGCTTTTAGTATTGTAATGAATCCAGATTCGTTCGAAGGTCTTAGTAAAAAAGACCAAGAAGCGATTATGAGTGTCTCTGGTGAAAAACTCTCAAGGCTGGCTGGTGCGGCATGGGGCAAAGCGGATGATGAAGGCATATTAGAAGCCAAAGCGAGTGGTGTTAACGTGGTGTACCTTTCTAAAGAGGATGCACTCGTAAAAGACATGGATGAATTAGAGAAAGGCATAGATCAAGAATGGATTAATTCTGTTTCTGATCGTAAGGTCGATGCGAACGCGGCGCTTGCTTACTTTAGAAAAAATGTCAGTGAATTGAGTCAGTAAAATCCAGTTATCTATTTGATGACATAATAAAAAAATGAGGGTTGAATTATGCATAATAAGAATAAAAACATCTATAAACTCGTATCGCTTGCTACGTTCATGTTAGTTACGTTAAATATACAACAGGTTCAGGCTCGCACTTGGCAAGAAATTCAACAAAGTGGTGTCTTAAAAGTTGGACTGACAGGGGACTATAAGCCAATGTCCTTCCATGGTGAATCAGGAAAGCTAGAAGGGTTTGCTGTGGATATGACGACAGAACTAGCAAAATCTCTTGATCTAAAAATACAATTTGTGAATACCACATGGCCTAGCCTGTCTCAAGACCTTGCTAGTGACAAATTTGACTTGGCCGCTGGAGGGGTTACATTAACCAAAAAACGTGCCGAACAGTTTTTATTTTCTGATCCGGTGGTGGGTAATGGCAAAATCATTTTGACTAATTGTCAGAATAAGAAGCCATTGAGTACCTTGAACGATATTGATAAACCCAGTGTGAAGATGATCGTCAACCCAGGTGGTACTAACCAAATTTATGTGGATAATCATATAAAAAATGCTGATATCATTCGTACAAAAGATAATTTTGCTAATTTAAAGGGGATTCGTGAGGGCTCGGCTGATGCGATGATTACGGATCTAATTGAAGGGAATTATTATCAAGCAACTGAAAAGGGCGTCTTTTGTGTGTCTTCGAAGGTCTTAGTAGGCACGTCTAGTGTTAAAGCCTACATGGTGCAAAAAGACAATGAGATTTTGTTAAGTCGAATTAATACCTGGCTTCATGATTCGGATAAATCCACTTTGATTGCACACTGGGGATTAAAGCCATAGTCTTTTCATTAGTTACTTTGGCAAATTGTTTTCAGTTTTTATTTTAAGTAATATGTTGATAGCTGCTTGTCGGAGTAGCATTTGGCTGAGATCCTATAATTAAGTGCGGAATCTACAGAATCGTATTGGGCTATTACATACGTAGGAAGCAAGACGATATCTTAGAGGTAGAAGCGAATGGCGTTAACGTGGTCTATCTTTCTAAAGATGATGCCATCGTAAAAGATATGGATAAATTAGAAGTGGGAATATATCAGGCGTGGATTGACTCTGTATCTGATCGTAAAGTAGATGCAAAAGCAGCGCTAGCTTACTTTAGAAAAAAATGTAAGTGAATTAAGTCAGTAATTCTCCCTGTAATTAGATAAAAAATTAAAAACCATGGCCTTTAAAAGGACGTGGTTTTTTTATATCTATGTGAGTGGTATTTAGGACCTTAAGACTTCCTAGAAATAATAGGAAGTCTTAATTTTTATATTGGATTGTCCGTGATTACTGTTTAAAAGAGGGATCTTGTTTTTCGATAATGCGTTTCATGGCGGCAAACACATCTTCACCCGCACCATATTTAGGGTCCAATGGCAGAGAGTCTGCCGTGCACTTTCGACAAATATCTTCAGGGATTTCTCGTACTTTGCCCATGGACATAGACGCCAACTGTACTTCACACGCACGATTGACTAACCACATTAGAGAAAAAGCTTGAGCCAATGTCGCCCCCATAATGACAGGGCCGTGGTTACGAAGCATTAAAATAGGGTTCCCATTGGCGCTGTCTAAAATTCGTTGGCCTTCCTCCATATGAAGGGTGATGCCTTCGAAGTCGTGGTAAGACACTTTGTCGTAAATTTGTGCGGAGTAGAAGTTGCTGTAAGAAATACCTTCTTCTAAACAGCAGACAGCCAATGTCGGCGTGGTATGAACATGCATAACACAATGCGCGTCCTCTACTTTGTCATGAATAGCACTGTGAAAGGTAAAGCCAGCTGGGTTGATTGGCCAATCGGAATGACCAATGATATTGCCTTTCAAGTCTACTTTTACAAGATTAGAAGCTGTTACTTCACTGTAATGTAAACCAAAAGGGTTGATTAAGTAGTGATCATTTTCCCCAGGCACACGAAGCGAAATGTGGTTGTAAATGGCTTCATCCCATTTGAGATAGGCAAAAATCCGATACATGGCGGCGAGATCCACTCGAGTTTTCCACTCGGCATCACTAAATCGACTGGGTTGTTCAAAATAACGTTTAGTTGAAGACATACAGCTCTCTCTTTATGGTTGTTTATGAATAGGCTAAATAAAAAACAGGCTATAAAAAACAACAATAAATATGGTGTGGCTCAATGATTTTTATGTATCCATGGTAATTATGAATAGTAAGTAACCAAAGTGGCATCACATAAAAAGCTAGTTGATGTAGAAACGAGTACATTTGTAGGGTTGTCTGATCATGAATGATTAACGCAGGGTCTTTTGATTCGCTTGGATGTGGTTTGAGTCAACATGAGGAGAAAGCAGGTATTAAAACCTTATAAAGCCGCTTTAGGTCAATTAATGACGACATTGCGTTTATGTGGAGGATGGGCATGGGGTATGGTTATCGCCCACAAACGGCTCTATTGAGTGGGGTAACCTCTTTTATAAAAGAAGTGACAAGAGCCGAGTGGGTGTTGGGGGGGTGGCAGGAGGAATTGCTCATTATTTAATTCTAGTTTTTAATTCTGTGCTAATTCGTTTGCCTTAAATAGTGGTGTTTCAGACAGGAAATCCTATCTTCTGAAATATCCTCCTCGGTCACTGTCAGGCTTGCCGTTGCCATATCTTTTTGTCTTGCCGTGCTCCGCGGCTTTCAACGCCTGCTTTTCTCGAACGCGTTCAGCATCTTCAAAACTCAGTTCAGCTGGTTCGCGGGGAGTTTGGCCTTCAGGGATAATCCGTTTTCTGGCTGGCAGGTCAAACTGCTCAGATGAAACTCGCGGTAGATTTTTATACTTATACAGATAAAAAATTTCAACTTTCTCCCGCGCCCAGTCCGTTTTTTTGAGAAATTTCACACTGGATTCAATGCTCGGGTTAGTCTTTAAACAGTTGATGTTCAGATAAGCGTAGAGAATCTCAAAACCGTAATGATCAACTATCTGGGTGAGCAGTTCTTGTAAACCCAGACCGTGTAGGGGATTGTTTGTGTAGTTGATCTCGTCGTTCATAAAGATGTCCGGTAATAAGTCGAAAGTTTGAAAAGTATCAGAACGCGTCATCATACCTGTGACGGCGTAGACAATATAGTAAAGCCTAGTTTTAGCCAGGGTTCAAATACGCTATACATTGCAATCCTGATGAACGAATAACGGTTGGTTTTAAGGGCGTCATTTCTTATAAGATAGAAAGATAACGCTAAAAAGATAAAGGCAGAAAGTTAATGGAGTACAAGCATAAGCAATCCCCCTCATTCCTTTTGACGGAAAACGAAATGGGCAAGGCAGATCAAGCCGCTGTTATGGCGGGTGTACCAGCGATGGATTTGATGGCAGCCGCTGGCAAAGCGGTGGCAGACGCCGTGGTGAATCACTGGTCAAAACGATCCGTGTTGGTACTTTGTGGTCCGGGCAATAATGGCGGAGATGGCTTTGTGGTAGCACAGCATTTGCGTTCAATAGGTTGGCCAGTTCGTCTCGCTTTTTTAGGTTCTGTTGAGACTTTTTCAACGGAAGCGGCGCATTTTTATCAAGCTTGGCAAGGCGAAGTCGATCTCTTTTCAACGGACTTACTCGATCAAACAGAATTGGTCATAGACGCCATGTTTGGCGCAGGTTTATCTCGTCCATTGGAAGGCAAAGTCCGTGACATGGTTGATGCCCTGATAGCGCGTAAACTACCGGTTTGTGCGATAGATGTCCCTAGCGGTGTTGATGGTACAACGGGCGCCGCATTGGGGCAGGTGGCTTCAGCGGAATTAACCGTGACGTTTTTTCGTAAAAAGCCCGGACATATACTGTTTCCTGGCCGAGCGCTGTGCGGTGAACTCGTCGTTGCCGATATTGGTATTCCTGTGACTGTATTGGACGAGTTAACGCTTCAAACATGGGAAAACAGCCCTGAGCTTTGGTATGAAAATTATCCTTGGCCGCGATTGGATGGGCATAAGTTTCATCGCGGACATGCTGTGGTCTATGGCGGTGAAACACTCACTGGAGCCAGCCGTTTAACGGCTCGAAGCGCCATGCGTATAGGCGCTGGTTTGGTTACTTTGGCGGCTCCTATTAAGGCTTGGACTGTGTATGCCACAGCATTGACTGGTGTGATGGTGGCTAAATTAGAACTTAGCCAAGAGTCGGAAGATTTTGAAATGTTGTTATTAGACCCTCGTCATAATGCCATTGCCGTGGGGCCGGGAGCTGGTTTGGCAGGGTTCGAAAGCATTCGCACACGTAAAATCGTTTTGGCAGCGCTGGTTACAGGTCGCGCGACTGTGTTGGATGCCGATGCACTCAGTGCCTTTGCAAGCGATCCACAAACGCTGTTTGACGCCATTGTTGGACCTTGCGTGATGACGCCTCATGAAGGGGAGTTCGCGCGCCTGTTTCCTTTCCTCAATAAAAGCCACGCAGAGGACAAATTATCTCGGGCTCGACTTGCCGCCAAACAAAGTGGCGCTGTCGTGGTATTGAAAGGCGCGGATACGGTAATAGCTTCGCCAGACGGACGAGTGATAATTAACTCAAACGCGCCTGCTGAGCTTGCAACGGGCGGATCAGGCGATGTATTAGCAGGGTTTATTGTCGGGTTGTTAGCGCAAGGGCTTGAGCCTTTTCATGCCGCTGCCGCCGCCGTTTGGTTGCATGGCGAAGTGGGCAATGAGGTTGGCGTGGGATTGATAGCAGAAGACTTACCGGATCATTTACCTAAGGTTTTGTCCGTTTTTAAACGGCAATATTTCCCTACAAAAAAATAATGACAAGAAAATAAAGGCAAGAAAATATTGGTAAAAAAAGACCTTTATCCCGCTGATTGCTTCTTCGTTGCAAAAGCAGGGTAAGGTCTTTTTCGGTGTTAATTTATAGCGTTAGTTAACAGCCCGATTTTAAATCGGTATTAACTCACCATTTTGTGTGGATCAATAACGAATTTCTTCGCGGCGCCGCCATCGAAATCGGCGTAACCTTGTGGTGCTTGATCCAGAGATATCATCTGCACGTTCACCGCTTTAGCAATATCGATTTTATCAAACAAGATGGCTTGCATCAGCTGGCGGTGATACTTCATAACGGGACATTGACCCGTATGAAGTGAATGAGATTTCGCCCAACCAAGACCAAAACGCATGCTCAAGCTGCCTTGTTGTGCCGCGCTGTCTGCTGCACCAGGGTCTTCAGTAACGTACAGGCCTGGGATGCCAATTTGTCCACCCGCGCGAGTCATTTGCATGGCAGAGTTTAAGACAACAGCAGGTGATTCCTGATGATGGTCGCAGCCACATGCATGGGCTTCAAAACCAACGCAGTCAACAAACGCATCCACTTCACGATCACCCAGAATGGCTTCGATTTTGTCTTGAATATCGCCTTCTTGTTTAAGGTCGATAGTCTCACAACCAAAAGAGCGAGCTTGATTCAGCCTGTCTTCGACCATATCGCCAACAATTACACAGGCCGCACCTAATAAATGAGCAGAAGCGGCCGCGGCCAAACCAACAGGCCCAGCGCCAGCAATGTAAACGGTAGAGCCCGGTCCAACACCAGCCGTTATACAGCCGTGGAAACCCGTAGGAAGAATGTCAGAAAGCAAGGTTAGGCTTTGGATTTTCTCAAGTGCTTGATCCGCATCTGGGAATTTCAACAGGTTGAAATCTGCGTATGGCACCATTACATAGTCGGCTTGTCCACCAACCCAGCCGCCCATATCTACGTAACCATACGCGGCACCTGGGCGAGCAGGGTTTACGTTCAAACAGATGCCTGTTTTGCCTTCTTTACAGCTGCGGCAACGACCACAGGCAATATTAAATGGTACAGAGACCAAATCTCCAACCTTGATGAATTCTACATCACGGCCACATTCGATGACTTCGCCGGTGATTTCATGACCAAGTACTAAGCCTTTTTCAGCGGTCGTTCTGCCTCGTACCATGTGTTGATCACTGCCACAGATATTCGTAGTGACCACTTTCAGGATAACGCCATGGTCACAGCGTCGTTTACCAATGGCCAGTTCAGGGAAAGGGATTGCCTCGACTTTAACCGTGCCGTTTCCTTGATAAATGACACCTCGGTTTGCATGATTACTCATAACGATATCCTTTTTGCGGTTGTTGTTTTTATTGTTGAGTCTGACCCGTCATTTTGTCACCAGCAGTAAAAAGGATGGGTCTTTGTACGACCTATAAGTATTCTGAAAACGACGTCATTCAAATTAATTGATACAGTTCCTTATTTCCTTCGCCTTTTCTTTTGCTAGGAATAAGTATTAATGAGCACATCCAGCATGGCTGCCGCCGCGATGGAAAGGTTGGATCGTGGCTGACAGATGACTCCAACGCGACAATGAATTTCAGGTTGAATCACCGGACGAATGAGCGCCCCTTGTTCTATGGCTTGTTGGCGACAGATAGACGGCACAACCGCCACGCCCATGCCTTCGCTGACCATACGTCCAACTGTCGCCAGTTGGTGTGCATCAAACGCCACCGCCAGTTCGATGCCTGCGTCATGTAATGAGCTTTCTATTAGAGCGCGAACACTGGAAGGGCGCTGTAACGTAATAAAGTCATATTTTAAAAGCGCTCGCCAAGGAATTGTCTCTTGCTCTTCCAGAGGGTGATCTTTGGGCAAAATAGCGATGAACCTGTCATCGTAAAGTGGGTAAAAAGACAAATCCAAAAGATTGGCGGGTTCAAAGGAAATCCCTAATTCCACCTGATTGTTACGCACCATTTCAACCACGATATCTGATAACACATCGTCGATCGCTACCTGAATGTTTGGGTAAGACTCGTGGTAATTACGAATCGCTTTTGGCAATAATGACGCCGCAAAAGAAGGCATGGACGCGATGGCGATTTTGCCGAGTTGCAAGGCAAAGCGTTGCTTCATCTCGTCTTCGGCATTTTCCCATTGGGCTAATAATCGCCTCGCGATGGGCAAGAGCGCTTCTCCTTCTGGTGTCAATGCAATGTGGCGTGTGGTTCGAGTGAGAAGTTTTCCTCCTAAATTTTCTTCAAGGCTTTTGATCGATAAGCTCAGCGCAGGTTGAGATAAATGTAACTGAGTCGCAGCGCTGGCAAAACTCATCGATTGGGCGACGGCTAAAAAGGCTTTCACTTGTTTGATGTTCATTTAGTGTTCTTCATAAGAGTTATTCATTTAAAAAACTTATTAATAAATAGAAAAAACAAATTTAATTAATTTATAGCCATGAGTCAAACTGGACGGCAATCAAAAATAATAATGAGGAAATGACAATGGCAGGTTTTGACAAAGTGGTCGCTTCTTATGAAGACGCCATGATCGGGCTAGAAGACGGTATGACGGTTCTTGCTGGCGGATTTGGTTTGTGCGGTATTCCTGAAAACCTGATTGCTGAAATAAAACGCAGAGGCACCAAAGACTTGACCGTTGTGTCTAATAACTGCGGTGTCGATGGATTTGGTCTGGGTATTTTACTTGAAGACAGACAAATTCGAAAAATGGTGTCGTCTTATGTTGGCGAAAATGCCTTATTCGAAAAACAGTTATTAAATGGTGAGCTTGAAGTGGAACTGACACCTCAAGGCACCTTGGCTGAAAAAATGCGCGCTGGTGGCGCTGGGATTCCTGCATTTTATACCGCAACGGGCGTTGGTACTCCGGTAGCTGAAGGCAAAGAAACAAAGGTGTTTGATGGTCGCGAATACTTGATGGAAAAAGCCATTGTCGGTGATTTCGCGATTGTAAAAGGCTGGAAAGCCGACCGTTATGGCAATGTGGTTTATCGTCATACGGCACAAAATTTTAATCCTCTTGCGGCGACCGCTGGCAAGATCACCGTGGTAGAAGTGGAAGAAATCGTTGAGGTTGGTGAATTAGACCCAGCGCACATTCACACGCCAGGCATTTATGTGGATCGAGTTGTGCTCGGCACCTTTGAGAAACGCATAGAAAAAAGAACCGTTAAACCAACAGAATAAAAATAGAGGTTTTTATATGTCACTGACAAGAGAGCAAATGGCGCAACGTGTTGCCCAAGAATTGCAAGACGGTTTTTACGTCAACCTAGGCATCGGTATTCCTACTTTAGTCGCCAATTTCGTTCCGCATAATATGGAAGTCATGTTGCAGTCTGAAAACGGTCTGCTTGGCATGGGGGAGTTCCCAACGGAAGAGACCATAGACGCCGACATGATTAACGCAGGCAAACAAACCGTCACTACGGTAAAAGGTGCATCCATTTTTTCATCGGCTGAATCCTTCGCCATGATTCGTGGTGGCCATGTAGATTTGACCGTTTTGGGTGCGTTTGAAGTTGACGTGAATGGCAATATTGCGTCGTGGATGATTCCAAATAAATTGATCAAAGGCATGGGCGGCGCGATGGATTTAGTGGCAGGCGCGGACAATATTATTGTCACCATGACACACGCGTCTAAAACAGGTGAATCTAAGCTGTTATCCGAGTGCAGTTTGCCGCTAACCGGTAAAGGCTGCATTAAAAAAGTCTTAACGGATCTGGCGTGGTTAGAAATAGAAGACGGTGCTTTTGTTCTAAAAGAGAGGGCGCCGGGTGTGACGGTTGAGGAAATTATTGAGAAAACCCAAGGTAAGCTGGTGGTTCCCGATCATGTGCCTGAAATGACCTTTGCCTAATAAAACATAGAACAATAAATAGAATTTCACATTGAGGAGCGGATCAAATGAAAGCTGTCATCGTTGCTGCGGCAAGAACGCCTATAGGTGCTTTTAATGGCGCTTTATCTTCTTTGAGTGCGGTGCAACTCGGTACTCAATTGTTGTCTGGTATGTTGGCCAAACAACCACTTTTCAAAGATAACATAGACGAAGTCATTTTAGGTCAAGTGCTGGCAGCAGGTTGTGGTCAGAACCCGGCTCGTCAAACCGCCATTCACGCAGGTTTGCCAAAACAAGTATCCGCTATGACGATTAATAAAGTCTGTGGTTCTGGTTTAAAGGCCGTGCAGTTGGCCGCTCAAGCCGTATTGAACGGTGATGCCAACATGGTCGTTGCGGGTGGACAAGAAAGCATGAGCCAAGCGGCACATGTGTTGCCGAACAGTCGATCTGGCAAAAAAATGGGTAACTGGGAATTATTGGATTCCATGGTGACCGACGGTTTGTGGGATGCATTTAACGATTATCACATGGGCCAAACGGCAGAAAATATCGCTTCTCGTTGGGATATTAGCCGACAAGAGCAAGATACCTTTGCGGCCAACTCTCAACAAAAAGCCACGCAAGCACAAGCTGCGGGTCGTTTTGTTGAAGAAATTTTTCCTATTGCCGTGCCACAGCGTAAAGGTGAGCCAGTGATGGTTGATGCTGATGAACAGATTCGTCCAGCGACCAGTATTGAGTCTTTAGGAAAATTGCGTCCTGCTTTTGCGAAAGAAGGCACAGTTACCGCGGGTAATGCCTCGACGTTAAACGATGGTGCTGCCATGGTGATTGTGACGTCTGATGTGGAAGCGAAGCGTTTGGGTTTGCCTATTATAGCGGTTATTGAAGCGGCAAGTTCGGCGGGTGTGAACCCTGACGTTATGGGGACAGGCCCCATTGCTGCCACGCAAAAAGTGCTTAATAAAGTGAATTGGAGCGTCGCGGATTTGGATTTGATCGAAGCCAATGAAGCCTTTGCAGTGCAAGCTCTGTGTGTGAATAAAGAGCTCGGGCTAGACAGCGAAAAAGTGAATGTTAATGGTGGAGCGGTAGCGCTTGGTCATCCGATTGGTGCATCTGGTTGTCGCATTTTGGTCTCTTTGCTTCATGAAATGCAGCGACAAGATCTTAAAAAAGGACTGGCTACTTTATGTATTGGTGGCGGAATGGGTGTTGCCATGCTGGTCTCTCGCTAACCTTGTTGTAATGAATAAGTGTGATAGAAAAAGGGGGATCTCTAGAGATGCCCTTTTAGCTTTTTCATACAATGGAAAAGCATTAATAAAAAAGTATTAATAAAAAACATAAATATAATAATAGGATAAATTGATGAATACTCTCGAGCACAAAAAAACGGGTTTACAAACAATAAGCCAATTTTTCGTAACACTTTTACAGCGTTATCTTCCAGACCCTTTCATATTTGCCATTGTCTTAACCTTTGTGGTGTTTTTGTGTGTCATGCCCAGTACGGGGCAAGGGCCAATGCAGGTCGTAAATGCGTGGGCAGGCGGTTTTTGGAACTTGTTGAGTTTCTCTATGCAGATGGCGATGGTGGTGGTAACGGGCCATGCGATGGCCAGTGCGCCAGCCTTTAAACGTAAATTGTCTATGTTGGCTGGTGTTGCCAAAACACCAGGCCAAGCCATTATCCTCGTTACTGTCATCAGTGCGATGGCGTGTTGGGTAAACTGGGGCTTTGGGTTAGTTGTTGGCGCGATTTTCGCTCGTGAAATTGCCGCTCGTGTTAAAGGTGTGGATTACCGTTTGCTGATCGCTTCTGCTTACAGCGGTTTCTTGTTTTGGCATGGTGGATTATCGGGTTCAATACCGCTTTCTATTGCCGGTGGTAAAAATATTGAGGCCGTAACGAATGGCGCGGTAACCGCGGCAATTCCTACTTCTGAAACGATTTTTTCAGCTATGAACTTGACGATTCTAGCGGTTATGTTGGTCACGATTCCTCTGTTGAATCGCTTGATGCACCCATCCCCGCAAGACACCATCACGATTGATGCGGAATTGTTAAACGAAACGGTGGTTGAGGTACCTGAAAAAGCCAATATGACACCGGCAGAGCGTCTTGAAAACAGCCGTATTTTGTCTTTGCTTCTTGGTGTGATGGGTTTCTCGTTCATTATTTATTACTTTGTGACGAATGGCTTCGCGCTAAACTTGAATATCGTTAACTTTACCTTTTTGTTTTCTGCGGTCTTGCTGCATGGTACGCCAAAAAGCTTATTAAACTCGATTTCTCAAGGTGCCCGTAACTGTTCTGGCATTCTTCTGCAATTTCCGTTCTATGCAGGAATCATGGGGATGATGACGGCCACAGGGGATTCTGGTGCTTCTCTAGCGGGTGTGATCTCTCAGGGTTTTGTGTCTATTTCTAATGAAACAACCTTCCCATTATTTACGTTCTTGAGTGCTGGGATTGTAAACTTCTTCGTACCTTCTGGTGGTGGTCAGTGGGCGGTTCAAGCGCCAATCATGATGCCAGCCGGTGCTGCACTGGGTGTGGATGCCGCGAAAACGGCCATGGCTATTGCATGGGGTGACGCATGGACAAATATGATCCAACCTTTCTGGGCATTGCCAGCGTTAGCGATTGCTGGGTTGGGTGCGAAAGATGTAATGGGTTACTGCCTGATGGCTTTGATCGGTTCTGGTGTGATTATTTCTTTGGGATTTTTGATTTTCTAAACAGGTAATAAAAAACGAAATAACCACTGTCTCAATTTTTTGGATGGTGGTTTTTTTGTTTCTGTCTATTGTCTTTTTTTACGGTACTTACGCCTTTCTATCACTGTTTAAATTCTTATAGATTACGTATTTCAATTGGTATGTCATTTTTTTGCACAAACTACTATATTCTTGAAATTTATAGTAAAACCATCCTTTTATTTCCATATTGTTATATCTCTTATTTGGGTAAATTTGAGTAAGTTCTCTTTATAATGAGTGACAAGTTTTTCATTCAAATTAACGACAAATGAACATAGGTAAAAAATGGCGAGGGTACAAAAGGTAAGCGATAACCGAAAAAAAGGCATGGTTGTAAAAAGAAGTGTACTCGCAATACAGCGCTATTTTTTAGGCTTTTCTTTATTGTTTGGAATGCCTGTCTACGCAGACATTAATTGGATGTCCGCAACGCTAGATAACGACTTCTTTGTGAACGAAGATAATGGCTACACTAATGGTGTTTATGTTTCATTTTACGATATTCACGAAAACGTAACGGCCGTTAAACAACCCGATTTTTGGGTAGCTCCGCTCATGTGGAGCATGCCTAAGCAGGGTATTGATAATGTGGTGAATGTTTACAGCGCTGGCCAAGCATTGACAACGTCTTACGACATTGCAGAAGTGAATCCTGAAGAGGGCTCGCTGCCTTATTCTGGCTTGTTAAGCTTTACCAACACTTATATTACGGCAAACGCTGATCATGCAGATCGAGTGTCGACAACCTTGGGCGTGGTTGGGCCGCTTGCTATGGGCGAGCAAACACAAAAAACAATCCATAAAATCATTGGAGCTCAGAAACCGATGGGGTGGGATACTCAATTAGAAAATGAGGTTGTGTTTGAGTTTTCGCGAGGTCGTAGCTGGCGTACTTGGGTTTCTGATAGCGGTAAAATGGATTTTTTATCCGGTGTGGATGCGAGCGTTGGAACGCTCAGAAGCGGTGTGAGTACGGGTGTAATGTTGCGTTATGGCCATAATCTGGATGACTCTTATCCGACTGTTTTATTGTCAGCATCGAGATCGTCCAATCCTCTTGCCGTGAACAGGGGCTGGTTTGTTTATACTGGCGTTAAATATAATTACATCTTCAATCAAATATTTACGAATGGTAATACCTTCCGCGACAGTCAGTCTGTTGATTATGATCACAATCAAAATATGTTTACGTCAGGTTTGAGTTATTCATGGGGCAGTGGTGCTTTAGCATTTGCGATTAATGCTCCGTTTACCCTTAACGGTGATACGAATGACCGTGAATTGGATAAATTGACCCGTTATGGCACCTTAACGTTTGCTTGGCAAATATAGAATTTTTGTTTTCATCAGAGCATAAGAAAGCCTTTTACTTGGAAAAGTAAAAGGCTTTTTTAAGGTGCTTTTCGATCAAATCAACGAAGTTAAATAGGCTTTCCATTCATTGGGTTTGCCGTAATAAGGGCTATGAGAGACAGTCTTCAAGACGCCATCTTTTTCGATGATTAACGTCGGGTAGCCACTCACTTTCATTTGACTCATTAACTCATGGCTTTCTTGTATTTGCCCCATCATTTTGGCTTCGGAACCGGCTATTTTCTCGTTCCACGTAATGGCATCTAATCCCATAGACACAGCAAGTTTCTCTACTGTGTCTAATTGATCCAAATGTTGACCTTCTTGGTAATGGCTTTTTTGAATTATTTCTAGCATTTTATGCGCTGCCACGCCCATTTCTTGACCAACAAGAAACGCACGCGTTGTCGTGTAAGAATCCACTACAAACTCATCCTTGCTCGCTACTCTTGCTTTATAAGCGTCACCAAAGTGGGCTTTTGTCATGCTGGCAATTTGCTCGTCGGCTTGCAAAATATGCTGTCTAAAAGACGGATCAATCGCACGTTTCGGGATCATCCCGCCTGGGTGGTAAATGATTTCAAACTCAGACATGTTTGCTAAAACTTCGATTAACGATGACGCGCCGTAACACCAACCACACATAGGGTCGAAGAAATAATGAACGTTTACCATGTCATTTCACCTTGATGGACCTTAGCCGCAATGTTTAGGTTTAGCATGCCTTGGGTTTCAGGGTATTTTTTCGACATAAAACGAATCATTTCATTACTGTTAGCGGTTTCTTGCTTTGCTTGTTGAAAGTCCGTGATGTAGTTAAGTGAGAAACGAATCGCATCAGCATTCATTTCTGTGTCTTCTATCATATGACCAGGAACGACCGTCGTTGGTTTAAGCGCGAGCATTTCTTTTAACTGTGCTTTCCATGCTGCCTGAGACACATCTGTTTGTGCATCCGCCATCCATAAATGCATGTTTCCGAACACCGCGACGTTGCCTAAAATCGCTTTTTTTGATGGAATCCATAGGTAAGGGCGGTGTGCTAACACCCCTTTTGTACCACGAATATCTATGGTGTGCCCGTCAACAGTCAAGGTTGACTTAGTATAAGCCGTAGGAACGATAGGGTTTACAGGTGCATTGCCTGCCATTTTTGGTCCCCAAAATGCCAATTTTCCTGCCATTTTCTCTTCAATAACCTTTTTGACTGCTGGTGTGGTGATGATCTCTGCTTTCGGGAAAATATCATGCAGCGTTTCGGCACCAAAGTAATAGTCAGGGTCTGCTTGGCTAATGAAAATGGTTTTTAACTCTTTGTTTGAATCCAAGACTTTAGCGGCAATACGCAATGCGTCGGCTTTAGTAAAACCAGCATCAACAACCATGGCTTCTGTTTCGCCATAAACCAAAGTAGAGGTAACACCAAAGCTGCCAGGAGCGGCATTATATACATCTAGTGTTAACGGCTTAGTGTCTGCCGCAAAAGCAGAATGAGCGATAAGTGCAGAAGCCGCCAATGTAATCAATTTTTTCATTATTTCTCTCCAAAGAGCTAATGTTTAATTTATGTGGCCATCATAGAGAATTGACGTGCTCAGAAAAATACATAAAAATGAGCATGATTGTTTCTTATATCGTGCAAGTGAGTGTGTGAAATTATGGACAGAGTGATAGCCGCTAAAGTTTTTATCGATGTTGCCCAATCGCGCAGTTTTTCTCGTACCGCAGATCGTTTGAATATGTCACGACCAATGGTGACGCGATATATAGAAGCAATGGAAGACTGGTTAAAGATTCGTTTGTTGCATCGCACAACACGAAAAATATCACTGACTAGTGCTGGTGAAGCCTGCTTAAAAGATGTCGAGCTTTGGTTGGAGCAAGCCGATAATTTTATATCTTTGGTGAATACCAGCGAGGAGCTGTCAGGCTTGGTGCGAATCACCTCGAGCATGTCATTTGGTTTTTCACAGCTGATGCCGGCAATTCAGGATTTTATGCGTTTTTACCCGAAAGTACGCATCGATATTGACCTAGAAGACAGTGCGGCAGACCTTACCGAAAAAAGCATCGACCTTGCGATACGAATTGCCTCGAATCCGGATCCTTCTTTAATAGGCAAACCTATTGCCGTGTGTGAGTCTGCACTGGTTGCTTCTACGGCTTACCTCGAAAAAGTTCGCGAAACAATAGGGGGAATTCAGCATCCAAAAGACCTAGTGAATCACCAGTGTTTAGGCTACAAAAACTTTGAACGACACATATGGCACCTGTCTCAAGGTGATCAATTTGAATCCATTCCAGTCGACTGTCGTTTAACCGCGAACGAAGCAACGGCGTTGCTACATGCAGCGTTAAATGACGGAGGAATTTCCCTACAACCGACGTATCTTGTTAATCGTTATATAAAAGAGGGCCGTTTGTGTCACGTATTACCAGATTGGAAACCCAAAGACCTTAGCATTTACGCGTTGTACTCTTCTAGAAAGCACCTACCACCGACCGTGCGCGCTTTAATTGATCACCTAGAAATTTACTTCAAAGATAATCCTTGGTAAGAATCGAGTGGATAATAAGCCAGTAGGGATTCCGCATCTTGGATTGTCAGGGTAAACTGACAATCCAAGATGCGGACATTTAGCGAAGAAGGGACTTTAGAACGCAATGACAATAACTCAATCTAACTTTGCTTTTCTAAAAGGCCACAACGATTTCCTTTTCTCCATTGCCCAAGCGGCCGAGAAAAACTATCCCGATGACCCAAATACCACATTAGTAAAATTGCGTATTTTTGGGGAATACGTGGCGAATCATCTTGGAAAACTACTTAATATCGAACCGCAAGAAACCCAGTTTAAACTGCTTGAAGAAATCCAACGCAAAACGAAAATAGATGACACCATTCTTGATGTGTTTCATAAGCTTCGCGGCATTGGCAACCAAGCAGTTCATAAATACCATAACGACTTAAACGACGCAGAAATGTGCCTGCGTTTGGCGTTTCGCTTGGCGGTTTGGTATTACCGACTGATTAGCCAAGACAAAGATTTCCCCTCGCCATTATTTCAATTACCCAGTAAGCAAGATCAGCAAGCAACTCAACAGGCTTTTCAGCAAGAAATGACCTTGTTAAAGCAAGCCCTTGAACAAGCTGAAAAAGCGGCTCTGCAAAACGAACACAAGAGCCAAGCGGAAATCGAAGCACAGCAAGCCAAGCTAATTGAGCTGCAAGGTAGACTCTCTGTTTTCCAAAGCCAGCAAACGGAAACCCTTGCGCAAAGTGAAGCACGCATTGCCGCCTTAGAAGCTCAGCTAAAAGCCAAAGAAGATGAATTAGCCAGCTTAACCGAGCAAGACCGTAACGCTTTCCACAACCAAGCCAAGACTCAAGTGAGCCAAAACAAGCTCAACTTAGATGAAGCAGAGACGCGTTATTTAATAGACGAACAGCTGCGCCTCGCTGGTTGGGATGCCGATACTCAAAACCTCAAATACAGCAATGGCACTCGCCCCGAAATTGGTCGCAATATGGCGATTGCCGAATGGCCAACGGGAACCGATGGAGCGGAGCTTTCTGACACAGGTAAAGGCTTTGCCGATTATGTTTTGTTTGCAGGATTAACCCCAGTTGGTGTGGTGGAAGCTAAACGTTACAACATCGACGTAGCCAGCAAACTCAACGAAGCGTTTCGCTACAGCAAAACCTTTGACTTACTGGCGTATCGAAAAGAATTAGCCCAACGCGCCGCCAACGATGATGCGATGATGGCGCAAGTCAGCGAGCTAAAAACCAACCAATACCATGCGAACGGTTTTAACATTCCTTTTTGCTTTTCTGCCAATGGCCGTGGTTACAGCGCCGCCGTAAAAAGCAAAAGCGGTATTTGGTATCGAGACACACGACTCGACAGCAACCAGCCTGACGCCTTGCCTCAATGGTTCACGCCAGCGGAGCTGCTTAGCAAGCTGGATCAAAACATTGGCCAATTGAACAACTGGTTTGCTACGCATCCAGACATGAGCGAACTAGGCTTGCGTTACTATCAAGAAGACGCCGTGCGTGCTGTTGAACATGCTGTGCTAAGCGGCCAGCGCAGCGCCTTACTTGCCATGGCAACGGGGACAGGGAAAACCCGCACCGCCATCGCCATCATGTATCGCATGATCCAATCCCAGCGCTTCAAGCGCGTGTTGTTCTTAGTAGATCGTCGTTCATTGGGCAAACAAGCACTCGATTCCTTTGACGAAATGCGCATACAAGGTCAAACCTTTACCAGCATTTTTAACATAAAAGGCATGACGGATCGCTTCCCTGAAGACAGCACCAAAATCCACGTTGCGACCGTACAATCTCTTGTTAAACGCGTATTGCAAAGTGACGAAATCATCCCAGTGGGATTGTACGACGCCATCATCATAGACGAAGCGCACCGCGGTTATATTCTCGACAAAGAACAAACCGAAGGCGAAGAAGCCTTTCGTGACCAGCAAGAATTTATTTCGTCTTATCGTCGTGTGATCGACCAATTTGATGCTTTCAAACTGGCATTAACAGCGACGCCAGCCTTGCATACCACAGAAATATTTGGCCGCCCGATTTACAATTATTCCTACCGCACCGCGGTGATAGACGGCTACCTCAATGACTATGATCCACCGATCAAGATAAACACTAAACTCAATACCCAAGGCGTGGTGATCGCCGAAGGGGAGCAGGTGAAACGTTTAGAGGTTTCTGGCGAATTAAAGTTAGATACATTAGAAGACGAGCAAAACTTCGACGTCGATCATTTCAACCGCCAGATCATTTTGCCAGCGTTTAACCAAGTGATCTGTGAAGAACTGACCAAATACCTAGACCCAACCAGTCAGCAGAAAACCCTAATTTTTTGTGTCAACAACGACCACGCCGACATGGTGGTAGAAGCACTCAGAACCGCCTTTATCGCCAAACTTGGCTCGCTTCAGTACGATGCCATTTTGAAAATCACCGGCAATGCTGACAAAAATGCCGACAAGGTACAGGAACTGATCACCAAGTTTGATAAAGACAATCGTCCCAATATCGTGGTGACAGTTGACCTACTGACCACAGGCATAGACGTACGCAGTATTTGTAATTTGGTGTTCTTGCGCAAAGTCCGTAGTCGCATCCTTTATGAACAAATGAAAGGCCGCGCCACGCGACTTTGCCCAGAAGTCGGCAAGAGCAACTTTCGCATTTTCGACGCCGTCGATCTGTACAGCAGCCTAGAACCCTACGACACCATGAAAGCCGTGGTAGTGCGGCCCGATGTGACCTTGCAAACGCTCGTCACCGAAATCAGCGACGACAATACCTACGACCTTACAGAGTCCAACGGTAAATCTTTTGCTCAAAACAGTCATGAACAGCTGGTATCCAAATTACAACGAGTGATTACCCAAGCCGATTACCAACGCAACCGTGATCGCGATATCGATCAGCAAGTCAGTCGCCTAGACGAACGCCTGAAAAATGTCGCCCGATGCGATTTTTCTGGCTTTGCCAAAACGGCCTTAACCGACGGCCCGAAAATATCCGCTCAGTATTTTGCGCAACTGCCCAATTTTGTCGAACAAATTGAAAACCTAAAGCGCAGCCTAAACGCCTTGCGTGATCGTCCTATTTTTTCCGATGTGCCAGATGAAGTGATCGGCACAGACATTTTGTATGGTCAGCACAATAATGCCGACGATTTCCTAGACGCCTTCGACCACATGGTCGCCAGCAATGTTAACAAGCTGCCAGCGTTAGACGCCGTGGTGAATCGGCCACGGGATTTAACCCGCAAAGGCTTGGTAGAACTGCAAGAATGGTTTGATGCGAACTACTTTGACGAATCCGCCTTGCAAGCTGCGTGGAAACGCAAAACGACTCAAGACATTGCTGCCAAATTAGTGGGTCACATTCGTCGCGCCGCCATCGGTAACGCGCTCTTGCCGTTTGGTGTACGTGTCGATCACGCCCTAGAGAAGATCAAGAACGAGAATGACTGGAACCCAGTGCAAATCAAATGGCTGGATCGCCTCGCCAGCTCGATAAAAGACAAGGTCGTATTGGACGACGATGTTTACAAAATCGGCAATTACAAACGCGAAGGCGGCAAACGCATGCTAGAAGAAGCCCTAAACGGCGAGCTAGACGACATACTGCATAAGTTTAGCGAGTATATCTGGGATGAGCTCGCCTAGGTCGGTATCATACGGCGCATTTATGGGGCTAATTGAATAGACCCAATGGCATACAAATCGAATACACCCTATAAAACCTGCTTAGGCAGGTTTTCCTATCGGTAAGAGACATTTTATGAACAACAACGAACTGGTCGCCAAACTCTGGAAGCTGTGTGACAACCTACGCGACGGTGGCGTGTCCTACCAAAACTACGTCAATGAATTGGCGTCTTTATTGTTCCTTAAAATGTGCGAGCAAACAGGGCAAGAAACCGAATTACTGCCAGAAGGATTTCGTTGGCAAGACCTGAAAAGTAAAATCGGCTTAGAGCAACATAGCTTTTACAAAGACCTATTGAACAAACTGGATGGCGCGCATCATCCCATCGTGCAAGCCATCTTTTTGAATGCCTCGACCACCATTACTCAGCCAGCGCAATTGACCGAACTGATCAACAACATGGACAAGCTGGACTGGTATGACACAGACGGCACAGGCAAAGGCCGTGATGACTTTGGCGACATGTACGAAGGCTTATTACAGAAAAACGCTAACGAAACCAAGTCGGGCGCTGGGCAATATTTCACGCCGCGTCCCTTGATTAGCGCCATTGTTGAACTGATGAAACCGCAACCGCGCGAGATCATCCAAGATCCAGCCGCCGGCACCGCAGGTTTCTTGATCGAAGCCGATAAATACATCAAAGCCCACACCAACGACTTAAACTATCTAAGCGACGACGATGCCGAATACCAAAGCAAGCGTGCTTTTATTGGCGTGGAGCTAGTACCAGAAACTCGCCGTTTGGCCTTGATGAACTGCCTATTGCATGACATAGAAGGCGACGACGAACACGGCGCGATACACCTTGGCAATACGCTAAGCGCCGATGGCGAACAATTACAAAAAGCCAATTTGGTCTTATCTAATCCGCCGTTTGGCAGTGCTTCCAGCACCAACATTACTCGTACTTTTGTGTACTCAACCAGCAACAAGCAATTGTGTTTTATGCAACACATTGTCGAAACGCTGGAACCCGGTGGCCGCGCCGCCGTGGTGATTCCCGATAACGTGTTATTCGAAGGCGGCAAGGGCACAGATATTCGCCGCGACCTAATGAACAAGTGCAACTTACATACGATTTTGCGTTTGCCCACGGGTATCTTCTACGCCGCAGGCGTGAAAACCAACGTGCTGTTTTTCCAAAAAGGCGCGCCAGGCAACCCACATCAAGACGTGGATTGCACCCAAGAAACCTGGGTCTACGACATGCGCACCAATATGCAAACCTTTGGCAAACGCCGCATGTTAACCAACGCCCATTTTGATGGCTTTATCGCGGCCTATGGCGAAGACGCCAACGGCCAATCCCCACGCACGGAAGGGATCTACCAACAGCTGGGCGAAATCGACGGGCTTTCTACCGACGAAGGCGACGACACCGCCCGCTGGCGCAAATTCAGCCGCGACCACATTCGCGAGCAAAAAGGCGACAGCCTAGACATAACATGGCTCAAAGACCTAGAAGCCAGCAACTCTGAAAACCTCCCCGAGCCAGATATTCTCGCTGGTGAAGCCATGGCGGAACTGACCGAAGCCATGAGCGAACTCTATCAACTGATGCAAGCCCTCGGCGCGGACGACGAAGCCGAAGCGCAAAAAAAACTGCTAGAAGCCTCTTTTGGTCTGCAAGAAAAAACCGTTGAACAGAGCAAAGAGCAAGGCAATAAGACAGGCCAAGGCGAGCTATTTGGAGGCCAAGCGTGAGCGAATTGCCGAAAGGGTGGGTTGAAGTTGAGTGGGATCAGGTTACTACTAAAGACGGTTTTAGAAGAGGACCATTTGGTGGTAATTTGAAAAAATCATGCTTTGTTGAAAGTGGTTTTGCCATCTATGAACAATATGCTCCAATAAATAATGATTGTATAAACTTTAGATATTTCGTCGACGATGAGAAGTATAAAGAACTCCAAAGTTTCAAAGTAGATAATGGCGATTTTCTAATCAGCTGTTCGGGAACCATGGGCAAAATAACGAAGGTTCCCGAGGGCGCTCCAAAAGGGCTAATAAATCAGGCTCTCTTGAGAATAAGATTGGTAGAAAGCTGTATTGACTCCGAATATTTCTTAAAACTTTTTCGCTCTCCCATCCTACAAAATCAAGTACTGAACTCTTCTGTAGGTGGAGCCATACAAAATTTAGCAGCGGTTAAAGAATTAAAGAAAATTCTAATCCCCCTCGCTCCACTAGCTGAACAAAAGCGCATCGTCGAAAAACTCGATCAAGTCTTAGCGCAGGTGGACACCATCAAAGCCCGCCTCGACGGCATCCCCGCTATCCTCAAACGCTTCCGCCAATCCGTCCTCGCCGCAGCAGTGAGTGGGAAATTGACTGAAGAGTGGAGAGGGAAAGATGAAGAATATATCGATACTTGTGGTTACAAAACTCCATCCTCATGGTTGCAAAGTTCAATAGATGAAGAGTCTGAATATGTGACAAGTGGATCGAGAGGTTGGGCTCAATATTATTCCGACACTGGGTCTCTTTTTATTCGTTCTCAAGATATCAATACAGATGAACTGGAAATTGATGACGCTGCTTTTGTGAAACTACCAGCCAAAGTTGAAGGTCAAAGAACAAAAGTTCAGAAAGAAGACTTATTAATCACAATAACTGGCGCTAATGTAACAAAATGTGCTCGTTTGAAAATAGAACTTGATGATGCATATATTAGCCAGCATGTAGCATTGATCCGTCTGAAAAATACTGAGGATTCTTCTTTTATAGAGTTAGTTTTAAAGGCTCTCAATGCAGGAAGAAAACAGCTTACTGATCTTGCGTATGGTGGTGGTAAACCCGGGCTTAATTTACAGAATATCAAAGATGTTAAATTTTCAAAGCCGATATATAAGGAAAGGGATGAAATCGTCCGCCTTGTGGATCAATACTTTGCCTTTGCCGACACCATAGAAGCACAAGTGCAAAAAGCCCAACAGCGCGTCGACAAATTGACCCAATCCATCTTAGCCAAAGCCTTCCGCGGCGAACTCGTACCACAATATCCAACCGACGAACCCGCCGACGAACTGCTTAAACGCATCGCCACCGCCCGCAAAGAGGCCGAAGCGCTTGCGCTCTCTGCCAAAAAAACCGCGAAGAAGGTTGGGACTAAAAATGTTAAGTAAATATCAATTTAAAATTACCTCATTAGAAAACTAACTCAGTAATAAAAAGGAAAAACTATGTCATTGATGATTAAAAAAATATTTACTTCTATCGATCTGTTTTTTGGATACCTCGCCTTTGCTTTAATGAAAACTCTGTTATATGTGTTTTCATTTATTTTATGTATATCGAGTGTGTTGGATATTCTGACCACACCTTTTTATGATGAATCGAGTTACGATGTATTCAGTTTTAGCTTTAATGAATTAGACAATTTGGAAGCATTGGTTATTCTTGTTTTTACTTTTGTAACAGTGCGTTTTTTTAGGCGCAGTAAAGCTGAAGGTGTGACGCTTTGGTTGTGCTTAAAATCCTATGGGTTTGTGTCTGCTGTATCTGTATTGTTCTCAGCCACTATTTATTTACTTGTGATTATGTATGTGACGATTGATCGTGGTGAAATTGGCTCTTCTGTTTTTGATGAGAACTCCGACTTACAGTATTTCTCCAACGCAACTTTTCTTCTTTTAGTTCTGTACGCTTTTGCTCCTTTGCCAAAATTGGGGTGGTTGCAAAAAATCAGAGGTAAGAAAGAAGAGGTTGTGTCTGAAACAGAGCAACCAAATGATTTTACTTACTCTGAAAAAGGTTCTGTGGATTCAAATATTTACGAAGCAGACTCTTCTCATTCAAGCTCTTTCAATTCAGATAAGACAGATAACAAATAAGAAAAGGATTTTAAAATGACTTTAAATAATCGTGTTGTATTCGTTTTGTTGTCTTTAGTGTTAAGTAGTAATGCTTTTTCCCGTAATGACATTCCTTTAAGCAAAGGCGCTGATTTTTTAGTTAGTGCTTGCCAAGAAGTAGTTGATATTTATGATGCGCATGGCGAAGCGAAGTTTCTAGCGTCTCAGCGTACGTCTTTGGCAGAAGGTATTCGTACAGGTTATTGTCTTGGTGTTATTGTGCAATACCGAGAAAATGCTGGTTATTGTCGTTATTCAAAAAATAATGTTTTAGAAATGGCTCAGGTGATTGCTCGTACCAATCTGACTGAGTCTCAGTTAAAACGAACGGATACTTCTGACATTTTAGAAGAGGCTTATTGTGGACTCTAGGTATTACGGTATTTCCGAGGCGCTAAGTTTACTATTTGGTTCGAACATTTTAGCCAATGTTCCCTCGTTACGAACCAAGGCGAATTCTTTTTTGCGCAATGGTGTTTTGAATTTTAAAGCAGATTTGATTACTCATAACAATAAAAACGTTATTCCAGAAAGTGAACTTGATACCTTATTTAATGCTATGTTGTTGAGCTCTATTTTTACCAATTCAAAAGAAGTAAAAGCGATTTTTTGTGAGGCAGCTAAGCGCCAGCAATGCGCCGGTATCGTAAAAGCCATGTTTACTCGTCAGCATTCGCTGGCGGGGATTGCTCTTTCAAGTAGCAAGGCAACAGCTTTTGTGACTTGTCTTGAGGGGGGTTTTGACCTTAGGGCGAACCGTTTACCGAATCCGTTTAAAACCTTGCCTCAGGCGACGCTTGGCAGTAATGGCTCGTTGCTTCGTGTATTGTTGGCTCAAGCTGCGGTACTTGATCCTATGGATAGTATTCTAATGAAATACTTAGATGGTGAATGGCTGGAGGCGAAAGCCTTGATTGATCAATTGGATGCGAATGCTTCCGGTGTTGCCGAGCTGAAGGCTGAGATAGATAAGAAAATTCATGAAGCCGAAGAGGTGGATGATCTTTTGGATTTTATGCGTGGCCTTTAAGGCCTCTTGTAAAAAATAGTTAGAAAATAGCTTTGTTGTGCAGTGCACAAGTTGAATCTGGTTTCCGTTGACAACAAACGGAGGTTCAACATGAAAACATCTATTTTGAATACTGCTAATTCAAACGCACTAGTTTCAAGTGCACACGATCTAAATGCACAAACTGTAAAGACCGATCTGGTTATCAATTTCCATATGACAGAAAGCTGTAACTATCAGTGCAGCTACTGTTACGCCACTTGGGATAACTTAGAAGCGAAAAACGAGCTTCACCGTTTGTCAGGCCAAGTGGAATCCCTTCTCCAAAATCTCGCTGATTATTTTTTACAACCTAATCCACTACAAGCCGAAATGAGTTATCAGAACGTGCGCCTTAATTTTGCTGGCGGCGAGCCTATGTTGCTCGGTCAGCGCTTTTTGGATGCCGTGAAGTTTGCGAATCAGTTAGGTTTTCGCACGTCTTTGATTACCAATGGGCATTATCTTACTAACGACATTTTGGATGAACTGGCTCCCTCGTTGGATGTATTAGGGATTAGTTACGATACGGCGGATCATGCTTTAGCTCAGAGCATTGGTCGTGTTGATCGCAAGCAACGTTGGATTGCTGCTGAACAACTGATGCAGATGTGCGCCCGTTATCGTTCGTTGAATCCAGCTGGGGTTTTAAAGCTGAACACAGTGGTGAATGCTGTGAACTGTGATGACAGTCTGCTGGATTTAATAAACGAAATTCAGCCAAATAAATGGAAACTGTTACGCGTTTTACCTGTGCATGATCATCAGCTGACGATTACTAAGGCTCAATATCAAGGTTATGTTCAGCGACATTCTGCGCTATCTAGCATCATTGTTGAAGAAGACAATGAAGCCATGACACACACCTATCTGATGATCAATCCCGAAGGGCGTTTTTACCAAAATTCCGATGCGGGCAGCGGTTATATCGTCAGTGATTCGATTTTGACTGCGGGTGTCGAGCAAGCACTTAGTCAGGTTCCTTTTAACATATCTGGGTTTAAGCAGCGTTACGAGCTTATTCCTTCGGTTATGGTTTGAGGAGGGATTTATGATGAAGCAGATTATCAATGGACTTGAATCAATCCCTTTTTCGTTGCGAAAAAAGGCACGTCAAGAAATCTCAGATTTACTTAAGTTAGGTAAACGATCTAGAAGGTGGAAAAAATTATCGAACAAGAAAGATTGGATAAGTTGTAAGTTGAATAAGTGTTATCGACTTGTTGTTATGCTTTCAAGAGTTTCCACAGGACCTTATATTTGTATGAATCATTCTGACTACGATAAGCGTTTTAGGTAAAAGGTAGAAAGTTAGGAGGAGTAAATAACCACCCCAGATTCTCGAATCTGTTCTAACAAGACTTGATTGGTGAGTTTGGTTTGTGTCTACCGCCTTAGTATTGGATTAACTGTTTGGGCAGCCTGTAAAGTATGTTCTTTTACAGGCTGCCATAAAGCTTTCGGGGTGAAACTTTAGGTTCTTAGTGCTAATATGAAAAGGTGTGTCTCACTCTGATATAGAAGGAGTTTTGTATGAGTAAAGTCAGGATGATTTCTCGGAAGTCCAGAAAAGAACCTTTACACGATCTGGCAACGTTGCAAAAACTGGCTGCAGAGGCTTCTCGTCGTGCGGTTCAGCAGGCTGAAAAATCGCATGTATCTGCTGCTTATGTAAAAGACGGCAAATTGATAATGCGTAATCCAGACCATTCTATTACAGAAGTTAAATTACTTTCTGATCGTCCTCGTCTAAATGCTGAGGATCTGGTTTGGCAAGCCTAAGGTTAATTGCTGGTCCTAATGGTTCTGGTAAGACAACGTTAACTAAGTTACTCAGGGAAGAGTATTCTGTTCCACTCGGCCAATATCTTAACCCTGATGATATTGCTAAACACATTTCCTTTTCTTCAATTGATCATACTTTATCAGACGATACTTTTTTAGCCGCAAAACTTGCTCAATCCATTTCGGTAGGGCTTCGAGATGACTGGGTGAAAGATGGTTTGTCGTTCACTTATGAATCAGTGATGAGTCACGAGAGTCATATTCAGTTTGTGGAAGGTGCTAAGAAAGTGGGCTATAAGCCATACTTATATTATGTTTGTACTTCTGAGGTTGAGTTGAACAAGGCGCGTGTAGAACAGCGAGTAAAGGAAGGTGGTCATACGGTTCCAGAGGAAAAAATCACTTCTCGTTACCTGCGCAGTTTAGAAAATCTTTATGAAATGTTAACCATCTGTCGTCGAGGATTTTTGTTTGATAATTCGTCAACTGAAATGACATTTATCGCAGAAGTTACGCAGGATGGCTATCTAGATATTAAGGCGAAAGCGTTCGATGAAACACAGCCTTATTGGCTTCTTGAACATGTTGTCAAAAAGTGGCCAAAAGAAAAAGTCCGCTTAATTCGTTAAATTAAGTACATCACATTTCATTCATTACTTAAATTCTTTTCTACTTCCTAAAATACTCTGCCAATTCTTGCCATTGTTGTTCTGATTGAGCCGCGAGCATTTCGCCATCGAGCATGGCAGGAGAATACTCTTTACCTTCTAAGGTTCGACAAACCCCACCTGCTTCGGTGTGAACCAGTACACCTGCAGCGTGATCCCAAGGGAGCATTTTGTAGGTCAGGCTAAAGTTGAAGTGGCCTTGGGCGATTTGTCGGTAAGCAGGGCAAGACGGTAGGTTGTTGATGCGTACAAAGCGTGAGGCTTTTAGTGCGAAATCTTGTTTTTTCTGACCTGTATAGGCGTTAACCGACATGATGCCAGTCAGTTTGTCTAACTCTGGTTCTGCAGTGATCTGCAAGGCTAACGGCGTTTGGTTAGGAACTTGATTGTTGCTTTTTTCATTCATGGCGGTGCGTTGGAAAAATGCGCCTTCGCCTAAATTGGCGTAAATCCAGTCGTCGTTTACAGGGTCATACAACAAACCAAAGCGTGTCACGCCTTTCACGACAACGGCAAGTATGATGCCGAAATCTGATAATCCATGAGCGTAGTTCCAAGTACCGTCGATGGGGTCGATGATGACGCAAGTGTCTGCAGTGGCAATTTTGTCCGTGGTCGATGGGTCTTCTGCGACAGCTTCTTCTCCAACAATTTCCCAGTCTGGAAAAGCCTGCTGAATTTCAGCGGTGATAAAGGCTTCGCTAGCTTTGTCTGCAACGGTTACAAGGTCGGTTAAGCTGCTTTTTATTTCGACATCGGCAGCGTTTAGTTGTCGAAAACTTGGCATGACAATCTCTTGTCCTGCTCGGCGGACAATGTCGATAAGCCGATCTTGAGATAGTTTGTCGAGGTTCATGCGCTGCTCCTTCGCTTTATTATAAAGGGGAGCACATTATACTTGATGAATGTGACTATGTGTTGACGGCGGCGCTAAATCATTTTTTGATGAAAGAAGATTGTTACTTCGGTGTCTTATTTTATGGTTTAAACAAGACACCGAGTTGTTCACAGAACACGGTATGAAGGATATTACGCTAGTTGTCTTGAGCCGCTGTCTTCATGTTGATGGTGCAATAAGTTATCAACTGTTGTTGCCGCGATATGGTTCAGTGCTTCGATGGTGAAATAGCCTTGGTGACCGGTTACGACGACATTGGGGAAGGTGAGCATGAGCTGAAAGACGCTGTCTTGGATAATATGCGAGGACATGTCTTCAAAGAAAATCTTGTTTTCTTGTTCGTAGACATCCAACCCTAAATAGCCAATTTTCCCATTGTAAAGTGAGTCTATGGCTTCTTGCGCATGGACAAGTGCGCCACGACTGGTGTTGATGATCATCACGCCGTCTTTCATTTTGTTCAGGCTGTCTTTATTGATTAGGTGATGAGTCGAGGTGTTTAAAGGGCAATGCAAGCTAATGATGTCGCTCTTTTGATAGAGCTCTTCTAGTGGTATGTATTGGCAGCCTTGCTCGATCAGTGCTTGTGATGGATATAAGTCGTAACATAAAACATGGCAGCCGAAGCCTTTCATGATTCGACAAAACGCCGCGCCAATGCGCCCAGTCCCAATACAACCCACCGTTTTACCTTCCAAGTTGAACCCGAGTAGTCCCTCTAAGGCAAAGTTGCCTTCTTTCACTCTGTGATAAGCACGGTGTGTTTTTCGGTTCAGCGTCATAATCAGCGCGACTGCGTGTTCTGCAACGGATGTTGGGCTGTAGTCTGGTACGTGAAATACTTTTATGCCTTCTGCTTTTGCAGCGTCTAAGTCAACATTATTAAACCCTGCGCAACGAAGGGCGATGGTATGGACACCTTGCTGTTTTAAAAGGTGAATCACCTCTGCATTGACATCGTCGTTGACGAAACAAGAAACGGCATCAAAATCTTTTACTAAGCTGATCGTTTCCATGCTCAAGCGACTTTCGAAGTACGTCATGGATAAGGCGGTATTATCAGCGTAAGAGGCGAGGGTTCTTTTATCGTAGGGTTTGCAGGAGAAAACGGCAATTTTCATGAAATGTAATCCTGTCGTTTTGTCAAAAAAAGAGAGTCTAGTTATAACGCATAAAAATTCAGAACGCATGATTTTTGGTTAGTAGCCTCGATTTGCGATCCATAGCGTTGATATGAATCAGTGAAATAAAGAAAATGACCAGATTGGTGGAAATTATTGTTACAACAGCGTTTTATGTCAGGACAGTTGTTGGTTTATTTTAAATATCAATAAAATGAGTTTAGTAGGTAATATTTTGTAATTTATGTTTATTTTTATCATGCCTTACCTAATTATAAGTGGTTAATTCGTCTAAACTTATAAGAAATTGATCTTAGAATAAGATTCTGACTTAATCTCGAATTTAGAGTTGGAAACGATATTTGCCAGGAGGCAAACGTGAAGAAAATGTCATCTAAGTATATTGATAGCCGTTGGGTGATATTAACCCTGCTTTTTGGCATTTTGGTTACCTGTGTTGTGGCTTACCGAACGCAAGACGCCAATGAGAAGAGGATAGCTAACGCCGTTTACCAGTCTTCTAATAAAGCCATGGAGGAGGTGATATCTCGGATTCAGCTTTACCAATATGGATTGCGGGGTGCTCGAGGAGTTGTGTTAACGACAGGTGAAAATGACATTACTCGAGATGTTTTTTCTTTATACAGTTTAACTCGTGATGTGGATGTGGAATTTCCAGGTGCACGTGGCTTTGGTTTTATTCGACGCGTTCCACAGGCAGATGCCGCCGCTTTTACTTTGTCGGCTAGCCAAGACGGCTGGCCAGATTTTGCTATTAAAGCGCTTTTTCCTAATTTTAATGAACATTATGTCATTCAGTATATTGAACCTGTAGAGCGAAACCGGCAGGCCGTTGGTTTGGACATAGCATCAGAAACAAACCGCCGAGAAGCCGCTACGTCGTCTTTATACACAGGGGAAGTTCGCTTAACTGGCCCCATCACCTTGGTGCAAGCATCGGGTAAAGCGCAGCAGTCAGTATTGATCTTGATGCCTATCTATCGAGGAGGGAAAGTACCAGAAACATTGGATGAACGCATTGAAGCAGGCTTTGGCTGGAGTTATGCGCCTTTATTAATGGAAGAGGTGTTAAACCATTTAGATATAGACTTGGAAAAAATCCATTATGAATTGTTTGATGTAACCGATTTGGACGATAAAGTTCGGTTTTATGACAGCGGAAAATTAAAAAACCGTCAATACGAAATAAGCCAATCTAAGCATATTTATGGACGGAGTTGGGAGAGTCATCTTAGTGTTTCTCCTGCCTATATAGCGGACTTACATCTTCCTAATCCATTCAGTTTTATAATCATTGGCGTCTTCATTAGTGTTCTTGGGGCTATTCTCGTTGCTGCTGTTAAGGTAAATATTTCTAGGCATCGTGAGGTGATCGCTCATCAATCTAGAATCGCTGCGGTAGTGGAAAGCTCGGCGGATGGCATTATTAGTAAAAGTCTGGATGGGGTTATTGTCAGTTGGAATAAGGGGGCTGAGAGTATATTTGGTTACACACAGGAGGAAGCGATTGGTCAGTCTTCTTTTGAACTCTTGGTTCCAGCCGACCTTCAAAATGAAGATAAGGCGATTCTGTCTTCTGTAATCGATAACAAAAAATCCATTATTAGTGAGACGCGTAGGAAAACTAAATCAGGGTCTGATGTTCCGGTTGCACTGACTGTGTCTCCTATCTTTGACTCTAATCGTTTAGTAGTTGGTGTTTCGAACAGTGTGCGTGATATTTCTGAACGTAAAAAAGCCGAAGCTAAAATTCGTGACTTAAATTCCAGTTTAGAAAGCCAAGTAAAAGAGCGCACTCTAGAGCTTCACGAAATCAATTTACTTTTGAATGACGTGTTAGACGCTTCGTCTGAAATTGCGATTATTGCTACCGACATGAACGGTAAGATCAATCTTTTTAATAGTGGTGCACAAAGAATGCTGGGGTATTCTGCCGAGGAGGTTGTTGGTCAAATGACACCTCTTAGTTTCCATGTTAAAGCAGAGGTTGTACAAGAGCGTGATGCAATTTTTGAAACTGCAGGTACCTATGTCTCAGATCTAATGGAAGTTTTGATCTTTAAAGCATTTCGAGATAACTACGATAGCAAAGAATGGACCTATATTGATAAATATGGGAAGACCAAACCGGTGTCTTTGGTTATTACTCCTATGAAGAACAGTGACGATGAAGTGATTGGCTTTTTAGGAATGGCTATAGATATTACCGAGCAGAAAGCCAGCCAGCATGCTTTAGTTTCTACTCGAGACCAGTTACTTATGGCGGCAGAGGTAGCACAACTGGGCGTTTGGACTTGGGATCTAGAAAACAATATTCTGGATTGGAACGAAATTATGTTCGATATATACCAGTACCCACGGACATTAAAAAATGAAGGGGTTACTTATGCGCACTGGTATAACAGGGTTCATCCCGAGGACAGAGATGCGTCCGCATTGGCATTGCAAAATGCCATAAAAGGCATTGGTGAATACGATCTTGTCATGCGGCTCTTGCTACCTGATAGCAGCATTCGTTATGTTCAGGCTGGCGCTTCTATTGAAAGAGATGCGAGTGGAAAAGCCATTTCTGTGGCGGGTATTAATCGAGATATTACAGCCGAGAGAAGTTTGGAAGCCTGGTTGCGTAAGGCAAAAGATGAAGCCGATGCCGCCAGTGCCGCCAAATCAAGCTTTCTTGCGAATATGAGTCACGAAATCCGCACCCCGATGAATGCTATTTTGGGCATGTTGGAGTTGGTTAAACGAACGTCCTTAACGCATCAGCAAGACGACTATGTTTCAAAAGCCCATATTTCAGCCAAATCTTTGCTTGGTTTAATTAATGATATTTTGGATTTTTCCAAAGTTGATGCCGGTAAATTAACCTTGGAAAGCGTACCTTTCGAAATAGAAAATCTACTCTATGAACTTTCTACTGTGCTATCTGGAAGTTCACTGGGAAACGATGTTGAGCTCATTTTTGATATTGATAAAGACATTCCTCCTTACCTTGTCGGCGATAAACTACGTTTATTGCAGGTGCTCATTAATTTGGTGAGTAACGCGGTTAAATTCACGTTAGAAGGTAGTGTGATTTTAGAAATTAAACAAACAGCGTTGGAGTCTGGAGTATCCCGTTTAACGATTTCTATTACAGACACTGGCATTGGTATTTCAGAAGACCAAATAGAGTCTGTTTTTGACGTATTTTCTCAAGCGGAGTCTTCGACGACTCGACGTTTTGGTGGTTCAGGATTAGGGTTGGTTATTTGCCGTCGTTTTGTCGCTCTAATGGGCGGGGTGTTAAATGTTGAAAGTACTTTGGGGGTCGGCAGTCGTTTCTATTTCACGATTGATTTACCTGTTGCTGAAGCTCCAGTAGAAGAAATATTGAATGTACAAGCACGAAAACCCATCCGAATTCTTATTGTAGAGAATAATCCTGCTTCGCAGGCTATATTGACGCGAATGGCAATTAATCTTGGTTGGTTTTATGAAAAGGCTGAGACGGTTAAAGAGGTTATTACACAAGTTAATAAAGCCGCAGAAGATGGTGGCCTGTTTGATGTTGTCTTATTGGATATTAAAACATCAGATTTTGTCGGACGTGACAGCATGGAGAATATGGTCGCGAGTTTTCACACTTCAATACAGCCTCCTAAAATTATTTTATTGGCTAATGCACCTAATGAAAAACTGGAAAGCTCTCTTGAATTAGCCACGGGCTATTTATTAAAGCCCACGTCATTAAATCAGTTATCTGAAATGGTTTATGAGTCTTTATCTAATGGGGATACTCTCGTAAATGAAGGTGATGAAAAGTCTAATGATCGAATTGAACGAAGTTTGGCGGGAATAAAGTTATTACTAGTGGAAGATAACGCCTTTAATCGTCAAGTCGCGACAGAATTATTAGCCGCCGAAGGCGCTATTGTTACCGTTGCTGAAGGTGGTTTGGAAGGGGTTGCCACTGTATTGGATAACGCTGAAGGCGCATTTGACCTGGTTCTGATGGACATGCAAATGCCAGACATAGATGGTTTGGAAGCAACAAGGCAAATTCGAAAAAGTGGGCAATTCACTTCACTTCCCATTGTTGCTATGACAGCCAATGTGTCAGAGGGGGATCGTCAGGCGTGTCTTAATGCGGGCATGAATGACCACCTTTGTAAGCCTTTAGATATCGATTTGATGATCGCTTGTATCTTGCAGTATGTAGGCAAAAAGACTGAGGTAGGCGTTACTCTTGATCAGACCGCTGAGAAAGCTATAGGCGTTGAAGACAGCCATTCGTATGAACGTGAAGATATTCAATCTATATTGGGACGGTTTGGTGGCAGTGTTGATCTCTTTAAAAGTGTGGTTGATGGTTTTGAGGCAGAGTCTCAGAGTTTACTAGAAAACATTGATAAAAATGTTATAGACAGAGATCAAATTAAGGCACGAGAGGCGCTTCATACTTTAAAAGGTGCGTCTTTGACGATGGGCTTGTTGCACTTTTCTAATCAGCTATCCGATTTTGAGCAGGTTCTAAAAACGACAGAGGATAAAGAAGCGCTGGAAACGTGTTTCTCTTCTATTAATGTTGCTGAACTCAATACTCAGTTACATGATGAATTGGCTACTATTATTGCTGAAATTAATGATTTGACGTGAATTATCGATAATTTTAGCTAAGCTATATTGCTATGATTTGAATCATAAATTGATCTAGAAAAGGTATTATGCGAAAGCATATTATTACGAGTGTTTGAACTGTTGTGCGTTGATTTTATGTTATAGACAGCCTGTAGATTAGGCGCTTGAGGAGAGTGGGATGTTTAACAAGAGTCTGAAGAATGAATTTAAGGCATTAAAGGAAGAGCTGTACTCTCTTAATCAAGTAAAAGAAAGTTTAGACCAAGAAATGTTTGTTATCATTTTGAGCCCTGAGGGCGTGATAACATCGGTCAATAAAAAATTCACTGATGAGTTAGCCTTTTCGAAAGAGGCCATTATAGGTAGAAAAATATCAGAGTTAGCGCCTGTTATTTCTCGCGAAACGACACACTACAAGGGGCTTTTAAACTCGATCAAAAACGCCAGTCATTGGGTTGGTGCGTTAGAAATTGAAAAAGAAAACGGTGATGAAGCGTGGTTACGAGTTATCTTACAGCCGGTATTAGATGGTGAAAACGGTAAGCTCAAACAGTTTTCCTTACACTGTAATGATTTAACACGGACGATTACCAGCTCTCGTGAAGATCAAAATATTATTTCCGCGCTACAGCGATCAACCGCCGTTATTGAGTTTGATATGAGCGGCCATATTTTGAAAGCGAATGATCTTTTTCTCGGTGGTATGGGGTATAAGCTTGAGCAAATCAAAGGCAAGCACCATAGAATATTTTGCACTGAAGATGAGTCCAGTTCAGCGGACTACGCAGCATTTTGGAAGCGTTTAAGCGAAGGGCAGTTTGTTGCTGAGCGTTTTAAGCGCGTTGATAGTCGAGGTGATATTGTTTGGTTAGAGGCGTCTTATAACCCAATTTCTGACGTGCATGGTCGTCTGTATAAAGTCGTTAAGTTTGCGACCATTATCACGGATCAGATTAATCGTGAATTGGCGGTGTCTGAGGCGGCTGATATTGCTTTTAGCACCTCTCAACAGACAGATAATAGTGCGAAAAAAGGCAGTCAGGTGGTCAGTGATACCGTCACCGTGATGCGCCAATTATCAGATCAAATGGCAGAAGCTGCCGAGGGCATTGCTGAATTGGATAAGCAGTCTCAGCTGGTGGGGTCTATTATTCAAAGTATTCGAGGCATTGCGGATCAAACTAACCTACTTGCATTGAATGCGGCCATTGAGGCGGCGCGAGCGGGAGAACAAGGTCGAGGTTTTGCCGTTGTTGCTGATGAAGTCAGACAGTTAGCATCGCGAACCAGTGCGGCGACAGAAGAGATTGTAGGGGTCGTTGAAAAGAACCAAATACTGGCTGAAAAAGCGGTTGCTTTGATTAATAAAGGCAAAGAGCAAGCAGAGCAAGGCCTTGCTTTGTCAAATGAAGCGGGTAATGTAATTATTGAAATTCAAGACGGCGCTCAAAGAGTGGTTGATGCCGTTGGACAGTTCGCTAACAAATTTACGAACTAAGCGTTAGAGCATTGGCTGACTTTCTTGTCGTCGGCCAATGTTCGTGTTTAACGTTGTGATAACGTGTCTAATGTTTCTAGTAACCACTCTAATTCATTTTCACCTTTCAAACGTGTCGCCATACTTTGCTCATGTTCCATAACGCGTGCACTTAATGTCTGAAAAAATGTTTCTCCGTATTTGGTCATAAATAGCGCATAAGAGCGGCGATCGTTTTTAGCTGGACGGCGCTTTAAAATATCCATTTTTTCTAATTTGTCGACAGCAGCAACCATGGCTGAGCGGTCATTGCCTAGAGCTTGAGCTACCGCCGTTTGTGTTAAACCCGGGTTGCGTTCCACAATGGCGATAATGGCAAATAAACCAGGACTGATACCCAGATCAGAACATACTTCAGAAAACTTACTGAAAAAATTCATTTGGGCGCGTCGTAAGCGATAGCCAATAAGCGTATTAAGTATTCCGAAGTCCACTGTTGAATCAGTTTTTTTTGTATCGTCAGCCATTTAGGTCCCATTTACTTGTTTAATAATCAATTATTGTAATATAAAACGTTATTTTGGTGTAACAGTAAACTGTTGAGTAGGGTATAGAAAAAATACGGATTAAATGAAATAACCCCCGTTACTGGGCAACCAGCATTTGGGGGTTATTTTTTTATGCAAACTAACCGACTAAGTGGACCAAACCGAGGGTAATGCTTGGGAAGAGTATCAATAATGCGACTCTCACAAAATCGGATATTAAGAATGGAACCACCCCCTTAAAACACTCTTTTAGTTTAAGGCTATCGTCAAAGGATTTAATGATAAAAACGTTCATGCCCACCGGGGGTGTGATGAGCCCGACCTCGACGACGATCAACGCCAATATGCCAAACCAAATGCCGACATCTGCCGTTGGAATGCCAAAATCCATGGCCATAATCATCGGGAAGTAAATCGGAATGGTGAGCAAAATCATCGCTAAGCTGTCTAAGAAACACCCCATCACCAAATAGGTTAATAGCATCAGCACCAGAATAGTATAGGCCGACAGGCCTGAATTCTGAATGAGCTCGACACCTAGATCAGGCAACCTAGAAAGCGCGATAAACACACTAAATAAATCCGCACCTAGCACGATGAAAAAGATCATCGCAGCAGACACCGCCGTGCGCATCAGACAAACCAACAGGCCATCAAGACGCATTTTCCCATGCGTCACGGCTAGGATGGCTGTCAAAATAACACCGACAGACGCGGCTTCTGTTGGGGTGAAAATCCCCATGTAAATGCCGCCCAATACGATTAAAAAGATCGTCGTAATATGCCATACGTCTTTCGTCGATTTTATTTTTTGTGCCAGCGTGGTTTTTTCTCCACGTGGCCCCGCATTTGGGTAAATTCTTACGTAAATTGCGATAGCAAGAATGTAACCGCCCGCAGCGAGAAAGCCAGGAATAAAGGCCGCAATGAACATTTTGGAAATATTTTGTTCCGTGAGAACCGCAAAAATGATCAGCACCATAGAAGGTGGAATCAAAATCCCCAATGTGCCACCAGCGGCTAACGCGCCCGCTGCCAAACTACCAGAATAGTTAAGGCGCTTCATTTCAGGTAACGCGACTTTCCCCATTGTGGACGCGGTTGCCAAGGATGAACCGCAAATCGCCCCGAATGCCGCACAACCCGCTACGGCCGCCATAGCAATACCGCCGCGCTGACGTCCAATCCACGTATTGCAGGTTTTAAATAACTCGGCCGTAATGCCAGAACGTGTGGCAAGCTCGCCCATTAATAGAAACAATGGCACTACGGACAAGTCATAAGTGGAAAATTTAGAGACGGGCGCGGTTCCTAAATACTCTAATAACGCTGGAACGCCGCCAATCATGGAATAGCCCACCGCGCCACACACCAACATGGCCAACGCGATCGGAATACGAATGCTCATTAAAACAAGCAACACAGCCATCATTAAAAATGCCAGCTCAATATTACTCATTCGCACCTCCTAGAAACACGGCAAACAGTTTGTAAAGGCCACAGAGTCCACACAGAGTCATGGACGTGACGCCGACAATGAATGTCCACCAAGTAGGAAGTTCAAGCAGCATGCTTTGTTCAAGATAGTCTTTTGCCTCAAACCCACTGAGGCTCATTTGATAGGCAAAGACAAATGCGGTCACAGTAAATACGATGTCCGCCGTGATATCCAATGTTCGTAATGTGCTTTTTTTACAATGCGCTGTAAAGAGGTCGACAATCACGTGACCATTACGCACATAACAAACGGGCAAAAAGAGAAACACCGCCATGGCCAGACCCATTTCAGTGATTTCATAATCTCCTTCAATCGATTGTCCAACGGTGGTTCGACCTATTATGCTCGCAACAGTGACGGCGGCTATGCCAAGCATCACAAAGCCGCCTGTGAGTGCAAAAATATTTGATAAGCGACCCAGAAAGGATCGCTGTATATTGGCAGAAAATACTGTCATTTTAAATCATCCAACAACGTGGCTTAAAGTGCTTCGTATTTTTTGATAAGTGCTTTGGTTTTGTCTAATAAACGCTGTCCGTCGTAGTCGTCATCGTTCATGTCTTCAACCCATTGGCTGGTAATAGGCGCCATGGTTTTTTCCCAGCGAGCGTGTTCTGCGCCTTCGATATAATCAAAGCTGTTGCCTTGATCCACCGCGTATTTACGCGCAAACACTTCGTAGTTATCAAACAAATCCCCGATGTGCCCCGCTAACGCAATACCAGAATTGTTATCAATCACTTTTTGTAGATCAGCAGGCATGCTGTCATAGACTTTGTTGTTCATTGAGAAAACGAAGGTGTTTGTATAAAGACCTGCGCCTTTAAATTCTGTGTGATGTTTTACCAACTCGTATATTTTCATTGGCAATACCACTTCGAAAGGCAATACCGCTACATCAATGACGCCTTTCGATAACGCACTTGGCATTTCTGTAACAGGCAAAAAGACGGTATTAGCACCCACACTTTTAAAGGCTTCTGACATGACTTTGTTGGGGGCGCGAACCTTCATGCCTTCCAAGTCTTCTAGCGTTTTAATGGCTTTGTCTCGTGAGTGAAAAGAACCTGGAGTGTGAGTATGCAATGCGATGACGTGGACATCTTTCATTTCATCTTGCATTTCGGTTTCGGAATAATCTTGTAGCGCCATACTGGTCGCTTTTGCTGAGCCTGGAATGAAAGGAAGTTCAAATGACGTCATTTTTGGAAAACGCCCGGGCGTGTAGCCGGCCACTGTCCAAGACAAATCCACAATGCCTTTGCGAGTTTGATCAAATAACTGAGGTGGTTTTCCGCCCAATTGCATGGCTGGGTAAATGTCTATTTTGATTCGACCATTCGATTCTGTTTCGACTCTTTCTGCCCAAGGCACAAGAAACTGAGAATGTGCCATCGACATAGGCGGAAGCATATGATGCAGTTTTAGGGTGTATTCAGGTTCCGCTGCGATGGCGTTGATAGACAGCATAGAGCCAGCGACAAGGGCTAGGCCCTGCAGTTTTATCTTCTTCATTTTAATCACCTTAATTGTTTTTGTTATTAAGTGTTTTAATCCGAACGCTATTTCACCAAGGTTAATCCATTATTAAAGGCAAAGGGACTGAGAAACAACAGTGTTTTTATGTTATTTCCAGAGCCGATAAATCTATTTGTGACACATATTGTTGTGCTTTTCAACAATCTTATTTATAAATTTTTTGCTCTTCATATTCAAAAAAAGCAAGCCTTGATAAAACGTTTGATATAAAAATAGTTGTGGTGTACAACATAAATCCTATCCCCCAAAACAAACCAATAAAAATAGACATGTGAGGGCATAAAATGAGCAAGGTTATTTCTCTGGAGCACGCAGCGGGTCTCATAAAAGATGGCGACTCTGTTGCATGGTCAACCGTTGGTATGTCTTTTTTTGCAGAAGCCGTGGCCAAAGCCGTCGAGCAGCGATTTATCAGCACAGGGCATCCGCAACAGTTAACCTTGATCCATGATTGCGGTTGCGGTGACGGTAAAGACGCGGGCATGTCACACATGGCGCACTCTAATCTCGTAAAGCGTCTCATTTCTGGTCATACCGGACAAGCACCTAAAATGGCGCAAATGATTACGGACGATGCTATTGAAGCTTATTTACTTCCTCAAGGTGTGTTGACCACAATGTGGCGTCAGATCGCGGGTAACAAACCGGGTGTGATTACCAAGATAGGCATGGGTACCTATGTTGATCCTCTGTTAAGCGGCGGTAAAGTAACGTCTTTGGCGACGGAAGACCTTGTTAAGCGTATCGAAATTGAACAAGAAGAGTGGTTACTTTATAAAAAATTCCCTCTCAATGTTGTGGTGATTCGTGCCACCACCGCCGATGAAGACGGTAATTTATCGGTAGAAGAAGAGGCCATGTTGGCTGAAATTCTGCCTATGGCTCAGGCCGCAAAGAACAGCGGTGGTATTGTTATCGCTCAAGTGAAATACATTGCCGAGCGTCATTCTATTCATCCGAAAGAAGTCAAAGTGCCTGGTGTTTTGGTGGACTACATCACGGTGGCACCAGTCGAAGATCACAAACAAACCATTGGTACTGTTTATAACCCCGGCCTTGCTGGAAATGCTCGTGTGCCATTAAATGCGCTTCCTGCAATGCCATTTGGCGATCGTAAAATTATCGCGCGTCGTGCTGCGATGGAGCTAAAAGCGAATGTCATGGTGAATCTAGGTATAGGCATGCCGGACGGCGTGGCGGCGATCGCGGCGGAAGAAAAAGTCTCGCATTTGTTCACACTAACGACCGAATTGGGTACTTACGGTGGCATACCTGCATCTGGCGCTGACTTTGGCGCGGCGTGGAATGCAGATGCGATTATTGAACACGAAGCGCAATTCGATTTTTACGACGGTGGTGGTTTGGATATCGCCTTTTTGGGATTGGCGCAGGCCGATATCAAGGGCAATTTAAACGTTAGTAAGTTTGGTCCGAAAGTGGTCGGACCCGGTGGTTTTATCAACATTTCTCAAAGTGCTAAGAAAGTCGTTTTTTGTGGCACCTTGGTGAATGGCGCTAAACTGGCTTACGACAATGGCAAAGTATCCGTGCTTCAAGAAGGTAAGGTGCAAAAATTTGTTAACGCCGTTGATCACATTACTTTCAGTGGTGACCTTGCCCGCGAAAATCACAAGCCCGTGTTGTTTATTACTGAGCGTTGCGTGCTGGAGTTGCGTCAAGAAGGCATGGTGCTCACAGAAATTGCACCAGGTTTAGATTTAGAAAAAGACGTGTTGAGCGCGATGGCGTTCCGGCCAATTATTGCGACTGACCTTAAAACCATGCCTGACGCTATTTTTGCGGAGCAGTGGGGTGGTTTAGGCGACATCATGGCATCGGCCGATCAGCAATAAAAAATAAGAATAAAAGAAAGAGGAAAGATTATGTCTATCAAGAATGTCGAAATCCCTTACGGTGCTTATTGGAGTACCCCGTTTACCAAATGGCAGGGTTCGTTACAGCATTTGCATTCGATGAAGTTCGCAGCGCATGTGGCAAAAGGCGAGTTGGCGAAACGGAATATTGACCCGCTTGTGTTCGATTCCGGCGTGTTGGGCATGACGATCAACCAGTATCAGTCATTCAACGGGGCGCCTTGGCCCTTGTATGAGATTGGCGCAGTGAATACCGCCGGTCATGCGGTAAACCAAGTCTGTGCAACGAGCGCGCGCGGTTTGTTTGCCGCCGCGTCTGAAATTGTTTGTGGTATGGCGAATGTGTCGTTCTTGATGACGGCCGACCGTTGCTCTAACGGGCCGCATATTTATTATCCGAATGCCAAAGGGCCAGCGGGTTCGTCAGAAGACCAAGTCACATACAACATGATGAACGACTGCATTGGCGGTCATTCTATGATGCAAACAGGTGAAAACGTGGCGACGCGTTTTGACATCACACGTGAAGAATTGGATGCCGTGACGTATCGGCGTTACGAACAATATCAAGATGCCTTGAAAGACGATCAAGCTTTCCAAAAACGTTTTATGACCTTGCCCTTATCTGTGCCAACGGCGAACTTTAAAAAAGAAGACACTGTTATTACCGGCGACGAAGGGGTATTTGCCACGACGCCGGAAGGCTTGGCGAAATTAAAACCGATTCAAGAAGGCGGCGTCATTACTTTTGGCAATCAAACACACCCTGCGGACGGCAATGCGTCTATGGTGCTTTGCCGTTCTGAAGACATTGCTTCCCTGACAAGCAAACCTGAAATCAAAATTGAAGTGTTGGGCTTTGGTCAAGCCCGAGACGCTTTAGCCTACATGCCAGCCGCGCCGATTGAAGCCGCGAAGCGTGCGCTTGCCGTCGCAGGCGTGGACATTAAACAGATTAAAGCGATTAAAACCCACAACCCCTTTGCCGTGAATGACGTGGCGTTTGCAAAAGCCATGGGAGTGGAGGTGATGACAATGAACAATTTCGGTTGTTCGCTTATTTGGGGGCATCCGCAAGGACCAACCGGTTTGCGAGCCGTGATTGAACTGATTGAAGAACTAGCATTAACCGGCGGCGGTTATGGATTATTCACCGGTTGTGCGGCGGGTGATACGGGCATGGCCGTTGTGATTAAAGTATCTGATCGATAAAACTTGGTCATTAGCATCAAGCTAGGCCCATAAACATAAGAATAGAGGCTCCTTAATGGCAACGTATGAATTTATTAACTTCTCTGTTGAGAATGGCATTGCGCATTTGCAATTGAATCGTCCAGAGAAGAAGAACGCGATCAACGACAGTTTGTGTCTTGAGATAGAGCATGTCTTTTTAAACCTAAGTGATGATGTGAATGTCATTGTTCTTTCTGGCAATGGCCCTGAATTTTGTTCCGGCTTGGACTTACGTGAGCACAAGGCTCGCGAACCTTTCCAAGTGGTGAAACATTCCCAAATGTGGCATCGCGTATTTGGCCACATTCGTGAATCGGGCATTCCTGTTGTGGCGGCGATGCACGGTGCGGTGATCGGTGGTGGTTTAGAACTGGCGATTTGCGCACATGTTCGTGTCACGGAAGAGGGTACGTATTACCGCTTACCGGAAGGCAAACACGGTATTTTTGTTGGTGGCGGTGCGTCGGTGAATGTCTCTAACGTGATTGGCGCAAGCCGCATGACGGAAATGATGCTGACAGGCCGAGATGTGAATGCCGAAGAAGGTTTGCGCATTGGGCTGGCGCATTATGTGGTTAGCAATGGTGACGCCTTGGCAAAAGCCTTTGAGCTGGCAGAAGGCATTGGCAAAAACTCCAAATACTCTAACTGGGCGATGACCACAGGGCTGAGTCGTATCAGCAATATGTCGGCACAAGAAGGCATGTACACAGAGTCATTAATTTGCGGCATCACGCAAACCAGTGAAGAAGTCAAAGCGCGTATAGACGCGTTTCTTAACCGTAAAAAATCTTAATTCTGTGCCTGAATAGGAGTGGTTGATATGCAAATCCAAGACAAACATTTTATTGTCACCGGTGCCGCATCTGGCATTGGTGAAGCCGTTGCGCGACGTTTACATGGTTTAGGCGCGAAAGTGACGCTGGCCGATGTGAATGAAAAAGGACTAGAGCGCGTCCAAGCCGTGTTAGGCGGTCGCGCCTTAGCGTGTGTCACCGATATTGTCAGTGAAGAATCTGCTCAGAACTCGGTGAATAAAGCCGTTGAAAAATTCGGTCCGATTAGTGGGTTGATTAACTGTGCGGGCATTCCGGGCGCAGAGCGCGTGGTTGGACGTGAAGGCCCTCATCGATTGGCGTCTTTTCAGCATGCTATTTCAGTCAATTTAGTTGGGACGTTTAATATGATTCGTCTTGTAGCGGATCAAATGCAAAACAATGAACAAGAAGCGAATTTAGAGCGTGGCGTGATTATCAATACGGCGTCGGCGGCGGCATTCGATGGCCAAATCGGTCAGGCAGGGTATTCGGCGTCAAAAGGCGGCGTGGTCGCGATGACATTGCCAATCGCACGGGAGTTAGCGCGTTTTGGTATTCGAGTTATGACGATTGCGCCAGGCCTATTTAAAACGCCAATGATGGATGTATTGCCAGAAGAAGTGCAAAAATCCTTAGGTGAATCTGTCCCTTTTCCGCCTCGTCTTGGCGATCCTGATGAGTTTGCGGCGCTTGCTCAACACATTATTGAAAACAGCATGCTAAATGGCGAAGTGATTCGTTTAGATGGTGCAATTCGTATGGCAGCGAAGTAAGGAGTTCTATTATGACTTACCAAGCGCCTTATAAAGACATGCAGTTGCTGGTAGCTCAAGCGTATCAGCAGCATGGACTCGATAAGTTGGAATCATTAGAAGGGTTTGATACTGATCTGGCGAATGCGGTAATGGAAGAAGCAGCGAAGTTCGCTTCCGGTGTGCTGGCGCCGTTGAATCAAGTTGGCGATGTTCAAGGTTGTCGATTTGAAGAGGGCAAGGTAATAACGCCAGATGGCTGGAAAGACGCGTATCGGCAATTTTCTGAATCTGGCTGGATCGGTTTAGCTTTGCCCGAAACGTTTGGTGGACAAGGTTTACCGAAATACATTGCGCAACCGGTGAATGAAATGTGGCTGTCGGCCAATTTGGCATTCGTTATGTTTCAGGCGCTGGCGCAAGGTGGCTCGGAGATTCTCTTGAAATTTGCGAGTGAGTCTTTGCAAGCACGTTATTTACCTAACATTGTTTCTGGCGCATGGTCGGTGGCAATGGCACTGACCGAACCAAACGCTGGATCGGATTTGGGTGCGTTGACGACCAAGGCGCTTGCGCAAGACGATGGTACTTATAAGATCAAAGGCCAGAAGATTTTTATCACCTATGGTGATCATGATTTGACCGATAATATTGCCCATTTAGTAATGGCAAGAACGCCAGATGCGCCCGCAGGCAGTCGCGGTATTTCTCTGTTCATTGTGCCGAAATATCGTGTGAATCCAGACGGTTCAATAGGTGGTTTTAACGATGTGTGTTGTACGGGCATTGAGCACAAAATGGGCTTGCATGGCAGCCCAACTTGTTCGATCAGTTACGGTGAAAAAGACGAATGTGTTGGGGAATTGGTCGGCGAATTAAATCAAGGCTTGATGGCGATGTTCGTTCTGATGAACGAAGCACGGCTAAGTTGTGGATTACAAGGCGTGGCGCTTGGCGAGTTGGGTTATCAATCAGCATTAGAATACGCCAAAGAGCGTACGCAAGGTACGAATGAAAAAGGCGAGCGCGTCGCGATAATTGAACACCCAGACGTTAAGCGAATGTTATTAGACATGCGCTCTGAAACCTTTGCATTGCGCTCGTTAGGCTATCAAATCGCAGCGCAAATCGATTTGGCTGACAGTAACCAAAATACAGCGCTTCACGCTCGCATTGCCTTGTTAACGCCAATCTTTAAAGCGTTTGCCACAGAGCGAGCCAATGTGATGGCGGGTCAAGTGGTGCAGGTATTTGGCGGCATGGGTTTTGTTGAAGAAACCGGTGTTGCACAGATTATGCGAGATGCGCGAATTACGACGATTTACGAAGGCACAACGGGTATTCAAGCGCGAGACTTGTTGATGCGTAAGGTACGTGGTGATAATGGTCAGGCGTTAAGCGCTTTGTTAGATGACATTGATGATCAAGCAAAAGACTTAGTCGCGGATTCGGATTTGACTGGTATTGCTCATGAGACACGCCATGTTGTCTCGACGATGCGGCAATTACTCGATACTTATTTGTTAACAAAACAAGATGACCTAACGGCGCTTCATGGCATTTCGGTGCCATTTTTAGAGGCGATGGGCACTCTGTGTTGTGCTTGGCAGTTAATGAATACGCTTGCTTTGATGACTGAATCTGATGAGATTGATAAAGCTTATCATCGTAATTTAATTGCTATGGTGCAGTTTTATGGTGCCTTTCGTTTGCCTACAGCAATGGCGGCCTTGCAAACAGTGGAGTCGAAATCGTTAGGCTTACAAGAGTATGTTTTTTAAAGGCAGTGAATTCGCCGAATGAAATGGCTAAGCGTCATGAAATGGAAAGGCGTCATGAAATACATCGCTGTATTTCAATGTGAGAATAAAAATAATATTGCTGGTGGTGTTTGTCCATCGGCCACAATCACAACACTAACCGCACAACAATAATTATGGCGGTTTGAGGAGTAGAAAATGAACGCAGGATTTCACCCTATAAAAGTGGTCGCTCATCCCATTGAAGTAATAAAACATGACGCGGGTGTGCAGATTATAAACAGCCAGAAGCCGCTTGATGATTTTGCACGTTGTTGGACAGACCGGCTGGAATACTGGGCGAAAGAAGCGCCAGAGCGTGTGTTTGTCGCACAACGTAATGAGAAAGGAGAGTGGGATAATATTACCTATTCTCAAGCGGTAGTCCGTGTTCGTAACATTGCTTCTTGGCTTTTAACTCAACCCGTTTCGGCTGAACGCCCTATAGTATTTCTTTGCGGAAACAGTGTTGAGCATCTAATGCTGGCGTTGGCAGGCATGTATGTTGGCGTTGCCCATTCACCACTGTCGCCTGCTTATTCTTTGATTGCGACGGATTATTCTAAGCTGCAAGGCATCTTTGATATTTTGACGCCGGGTATGATTGTTGTGGATGAATTGGCGCCATATGAAAAGGCGATCAATGCCGTTTGTCACGATACGGACATTCCAGTTGTGGTGATCAAAGGCGATACGATACCGCAGATAATTTCCAACCCAACCATGTCGTTTCAATCCTCTTTAAACCATCCCGTGTCGACACAAGTGGATATTGAAAACGCTAAGGTCGACGGCGATACCGTTGCTAAAATACTGTTCACGTCTGGTACCACTGGCATGCCGAAAGGGGTGATTAACACTCAGCGCATGATTTGTGCGAACCAAGTGATGATTCATCAGGTGATGCAGTTTTTGAAAGATCAACCGCCGATTATGGTCGATTGGCTTCCTTGGAACCACACGTTTGGTGGTAACCATAATGTTGGTATTGCGTTATACAACGGTGGAAGTCTTTATTTAGACGATGGCAAGCCAACCGAAAAATTGTTTGGTAAAACATTACAAAACCTCGCCGAAGTTTCCCCTACGGTGTATTTCAATGTACCAAAAGGTTTCGAATTGCTGGTGAAAAGCTTAAAAGCGGATCACGAATTAGCCACGAAGTTTTTCTCTCGTTTGCAGTTTACCTTTTTTGCGGCCGCGGGCTTAGCCCAGCATATTTGGGATGATCTTGATGCGTTGGCGATTCAATACACTGGGAAGAAGATTCCCATGCTGACGGGGCTTGGTTGCACCGAAACGGCGCCTTCTGCGACATTTGCATCGGTTGAAGAATCTACGTCCGGAGTGATCGGTGTGCCAGCACCAGGCGTGTCAATTAAGTTGGTGCCAAACGAAGGCAAGTTGGAAGCGCGAGTCAAGGCTGTCACGGTGATGCCGGGTTATTGGCGACAACCAGAGTTGTCTGCAAAAGCGTTTGATGAAGACGGTTACTATTGTTTGGGGGATGCGTTTGCGTATTTGGATGAAAAAGCACCGCAGCGAGGCTTTCGTTTCGATGGCCGTGTGTCGGAAGATTTTAAATTAGACAGTGGCACGTGGGTCAGCGCAGGAACCTTGCGAGCGAAGTTTATCAGTGCATTTGCGCCTTTCGTACAAGACGCGGTGTTGTGTGGAACAAACCGTAGTTACATTACTGCGATGGTGTTTCCTGACTGGACTCATTGTAGAACACTCTTGCCTGATGACCTTGAAATTAGCAATGAAGCACTTGTTGAACACCCTATGGTTGTCAACGCGTTCAGACAAAAATTGGCGGATTTCACTAAGCAAAGTACAGGTGGCTCCACCGTGGTTACTCGTATTGTGTTGCAAGCAATGCCACCCAGTATCAATCACCATGAAGTGACTGATAAAGGTTCTTTGAACCAACGTGCCGTTCAGACTCACCGTAAAGATCAAGAGGAATTGCTCTATCAAGAACCTATAGCCAAGCAGGTTATTGCTTTATAACGGAGGATTTCTTATATGTTTAGTAATGAGAGGCACCAGAAAATCGAGTGGGGGGATTGTGACCCCGCTGATATTGTTTTCTACCCTCGCTATTTTGCCTTTTTTGATGCGTCGACAGGGGCTCTTTTTGAAGCGATGGGCTATTCCTTAAAACATATTCGCGATGAATTAGGTGATGTTGGTTGGCCAATGCTAAATACCGGCTCGACGTTTTTTAAACCGTCTAAATATGGTGATAACGTCATCATAAAAAGCGAATTCACAACGGTGGGGCGAGCAAGTTTTGGCATCCGTCATCAACTTTTTAACGATGGTGATCTTGCTGTTGAGTGCTTGGAAAAACGTGTATGGGCTTGCCTAAATGCATCAGGGACGTTGACGTCAAAAGTGATCCCCAATGAGATTAGAGCTCGTATGCTGAGCCAAGATTAGGTCTATAGAAAAGGAATAAGATGAAAATACTAGTGGGCGTTAAACGTGTCATTGATTACAACGTCAAAGTGCGTGTCAAAGCTGATCAAAGCAATGTGGATTTAACGAATGTCAAAATTTCGATGAATCCTTTTTGTGAAATTGCCGTTGAAGAAGCGATTCGTCTTAAAGAGGCTGGTGTCGCTTCCGAAGTGATAGTAATGAGTGTGGGAACGAGTCAAAGCCAAGAGCAACTTCGTAATGCGTTGGCGCTTGGGGCGGATCGGGCCATTTTAGTTAGTACTGAGGGTGATGTAGAGCCGCTAAATGTCGCGAAGGTTTTTGCTGCGGTGATGAAAAAAGAACAACCAGGATTAGTCATTCTGGGTAAGCAATCTATCGACTCGGATAATAATCAAGTAGGGCAGATGCTGGCAGCGCTCACCAAGCGTCCACAGGGAACTTTTGCTTCTAAGCTTGTTGTCGATGGTGATAGCGCTTTAGTGACTCGTGAAGTTGATGGTGGTTTGCGTACGGTTGCTCTTACTTTGCCGGCGATTGTCACGACGGATTTGCGTTTGAACGAACCTCGTTATGCTAAATTACCCGATATTATGAAGGCGAAACGTAAGCCTCTAGAAATGATGTCTTTTACGGATCTTGGGGTGACACAAAAAGTACATTACAGATTAGATAAGGTAGAAGCACCAGCGATTCGAAGTGCTGGAGTTAAAGTGACTTCAGTGGACGAATTGATGAGTAAACTAAAAGACGAAGCAAAGGTGATTTGATGACAATTTTATTGATAGCGGAACACAATTCAAACACGCTTGCGTCTTCTACTTTATCGGCGTTAACTGCCGCTCAAGCCATGGGTAATGACGTACATATTTTAGTAGCAGGAAAAGATATTGACACTGTTGTTCATGAGGCTGCAAAAGCATTTGGTGTGAGCAAAGTACTTTGCGCAGAGGCTGAAGTTTATGAACAGGCTTTGGCAGAGCCAATGGCTGATTTAGTTGTCCATCTCTGCACAGCGTATTCTCATATTATTGCGCCATCTAATTCTGAATCTAAAGACTTTATGCCAAGAGTGGCCGCTTTATTAGATGTGGGTCAGGTATCGGATATTTGCGATGTATTGGCGGCGGATCAATTTAAACGTCCTATTTATGCCGGTAATGCTATTACGACGGTGACTGTATTAGACGAAAAAAAAGTCATAACGGTTCGTGCGTCTTCTTTTGATGAACAGATTCAACAGAGTGAACAAGTTTGCGCCATTTTGCCTGTTAATTTCATTGCAAAAAATACTTTATCTGAATGGAAAAAAGATGACATTACACAATCGGAGCGACCAGAACTCTCTAGTGCTCGTTGTATTGTTTCTGGTGGTCGAGGAGTGGGCAGCAATGAAAGCTTTGCATTAGTTGAGGCATTGGCCGATAAGTTGAATGCGGCCGTTGGCGCTTCTCGTGCGGCGGTTGACGCTGGCTTTGTATCGAATAATTTACAGATTGGACAGACAGGTAAAATTGTTGCACCAGATTTGTATATGGCGTTTGGTATTTCTGGCGCCATACAGCATTTGGCTGGAATGAAAGATTCTAAGGTGATTGTTGCGGTAAACAAAGACGAAGAAGCGCCCATTTTCCAAATCGCTGATTATGGATTGGTAGGAGACCTTTTTACCGTGTTGCCTGAACTTACTGAGAAGCTCTAATAAAAGGCGGCTGAAACACGGGAATAAATATAACCGGGCCTAGGCTCGGTTTTTTTTGCGTTATAGTTTACTTTATTTGGTTTGAGAGCACTGTTCAATAATACGCTTTGCGCTGATCACCAAAAAGCTAAAAACAGTAATGGCTAGAGCGGTAAGGTGAAAAAAATCACCGAATAAAAAGCTTTCCATATTGATTCCTCTAGTAAATATTCTAATTATTATTTTATTTAATAAAAGCACAGAGTCTTCAGTTCGTCCACACTATTTGCTATTTTCGATGTTTTTTAGACGTTAACTTTGCAGTGTTGAAAGGTCTGGAATATAGAGTAAGTAACGTTATTGGCATATAGTGTTTGCGTTGTTAAAGGCGTCAGATCTCGTCAGTAATAAGTCTACTTACTTATCAAAAATAGAGAGTAAGCTTTTCTATTTTTATGGTGAATTTGTCTGCTCTTGTCTCATTTTTTTATTATCTATGTACTTTAATATTCTATTAAAGATGATCTTTTATATGGTGCAGATTGTCTATAGGGGCGGCCGTTACTCATGATTCGTCCTTTGCTTATTCTACGTTTATTGGCGATGCCGTGCTTATGGATGAGTGTGGTGCAATTCACTTTTGGCGAGTTGTCTTTTATGTGGTTTAAGGATGAAGTCCAGCATGCTTTCATCACTCCTGCCGCGATTACTTTCACCCTGTCTTTGGCGTTTTTATTTGGGTTTAAAAAATACCCCTTACCCTCCGTTAATATTCGAGAAGCGATGCTGTTTGCCAGCTTAACTTGGTTGATTGTTGGCATATTGGGTGCTGTTCCTATCATTACGATAACGCAGGTTTCTTTTACAGATGGTGTATTTGAATCCATTAGTGCGTTGACCACCACTGGCGCGACGATGTTGTCGGGTTTGGATGACATGCCGCCCACTTTTTTGATGTATCGTCAGTTTCTGCAGTGGATGGGCGGCCTTGGCGTTGTTATCTTTGTGGTGGCTATTCTTCCTATGCTGAACATCGGTGGTATGCGTTTGCTGAAAGCGGAAACGCCTGGCCCCATCAAAGACGACAAACTATCCCCACGAATATCTAATACGACGCATTATTTATGGATGGTGTATTTGGTCATTACAGGGTTGTGTGCGGTGTCTTATTATTTTGCTGGCATGTCGGCGTTTGATGCGATTGGACACAGTTTTACCACCGTATCTACTGGAGGTTTTTCAACTCATGATGCCAGTATGGGGTATTTCAAAAGTCCGCTTATTCTGTGGATCTGCAACCTGTTTATGGTGCTTGGTGCGGTAAACTTTGCTTTGCATTATCGTGTTTATATTGCACGCAGCATGATTTTGTACTGGAAAGACGAAGAGGCTCGCACTTTTTTGAAAATTATTGCTTTTGTAACGCTCATTTTAGCCTTACTTCTTTTCCAAACGGATACAGAAAAAGGGCTCTGGATCACCATTACTCAGACTTTATTTCATGTTATTTCTTTTATTACTAGCACGGGATATGCCGCAACGGATTTTGGCGCGTGGCCTGCGGTGACGTCGATTATTTTGATTTTTGTTGGCTACATTGGTGGTTGCGCTGGCTCGACGGCAGGTGGTAACAAGGTCATTCGAAATATTATTTCATTTAAATCGATTGGTTTGGAAATTAAACGCTTAGTGCGTCCAAATGGTGTGTTTTCGATTAAGTTACAGGGGCGAATGATTAGTGATGATGTACGTCATTCGGTTATGGGGTTCATGTGTCTTGCGGCTATGGTGACGGTTTTATTTACGGTGTTGTTAATGATGACAGGCATGAGCTTTATGGCGTCTTTGAGTGCTACTGCTGCGTGTTTGAATGTACTTGGACCTGGCTTTGCAGAGCTTGGTAACAACTTTTCTCCGCTTAGCGATACGGGGACTTGGTTGATGAGTTTCGCGATGATTTTAGGGCGTCTAGAATACTTTACGGTGCTTGTGTTGTTTTTTCCGGTTTTTTGGCGTCATTAAGCTTACTAAATCAGAATTATTAAACAGCGTACGGTTATCAATATGACAACAAGCGTACGCTGTTTATTAGTTAACTCGCAGAAATCGCAATGTTGTTGCTTTCTTCTTCGTATGCTTCTAGTTCGATAGCAATACTTTTTGATGTTGGCGTGTTGCTAAATTCTCCATGACTATCGAGAGGCACCAATGGATTGGTTTCTGGGTAGTAAGCTGCAATGTTTCCAGCTGGAATGCTATAAGGCACGAGTTTAAATCCGTTGACTTTTCGTTCTACACCATCGTCCCATATTGAGCGTAATGTCACACTTTGGCCTTCTTCAAATCCTAAACGCTGTATGTCTGCGGGATTAATAAATACCACCTTACGCTCACCTTTAATACCACGGTATCGATCGTCCATTCCATAGATGGTGGTGTTGTATTGGTCGTGTGAACGAAGCGTTTGCATGATCAGTGTTTTGTCTGACAACAAGTCTTGTGCACGCTTAGGTAAAATGGATTCAGGCAGTATGTGCGTGTGCAAAATGGCTTTGTTCGAGGGGGTTGTCCACTTTCTTTCTCTTGCGCTATTACCCAAGTAAAAACCGCCAGCTTGTAAGATGCGTTGATTGAAGTCGGTGAATCCCGGTATGACGGCTGCGATATGGTCACGAATAATATCGTAGTCGCTTACGGCTTCCATCCAGTCAATCGGGACGTTCCCTAATGTGGCGGCGGCGATTCCTGCAATGATGGCAGGCTCAGATTTTTGTTCTTTCGTTAATGGCTCTAAGACGCCACCAGAAGCGTGGATCATACTGAATGAATCTTCGACGGTGACTTTTTGTTGGCCTTTTGTTTGGTGGTCGATGTCGGTACGGCCAAGGCAAGGTAAGATAATCGCTTCTGTACCAGTAATAAGGTGTGATCTATTGAGTTTGGTGCTGATCTGTACTGTGAGTTGGCATTTTTTTAACGCCTGCTCTGTGGCTTGGGTATCTGGTGTGGCAGCGGCGAAATTACCGCCTAGCGCGATAAAGACACCGACTTTTCCGTCGCGCATTGCACGTATGGTATCCACAACGGCCAAACCATGCTTTTGTGGCGGTGTGAAGTGGAAGCGTTTTTCTAACGCATCAAGAAAGGCTTGAGAAGGACACTCGTTGATGCCCATGGTTCGGTCTCCTTGCACATTACTGTGGCCTCGAACAGGACAGGTTCCGGCGCCGGGCTTACCTAAGTTGCCTCGCAATGTCAGTAAATTGACTATCTCATGTATGGTCGCAACGGAATGGTGATGCTGAGTAATGCCCATCGCCCATGTAATGATGACGCTGTTGGCGTTTGCATAGACGTTTGCGGCGTGCGTGATTTCTTCTTTTGTTAGGCCGGATTGTTTAATGATGTCTGGCCAGGAGGTTTGTTTAACCTGCTCTAAGTAGGCGTCTACACCTTGTGTGTGCTCATTGATGAAATCGTGGTCAAAAACGGCTTTGCCTTGTTGCTGGGCGGCTTCTTCTAAATCGATAAGCACTTTTACCATGCCGCGAACCACGGCCATATCACCGCCAATTTTTGGACAAAAATAGCCAGTGGTGGTTGGCTGAGAGCCATTGGTTAGCATTTCAATAGGATTTTGAGGGTTCTGGAAGCGTTCTAAACCGCGTTCACGCAGGGTATTAAAACTTAGTAATTGCGCCCCCCGCTTTACGACTTCTTTTAGTGTTTCTAGCATACGAGGATGGTTTGTACCCGGATTCTGACCGAAGACAAAGACGGCGTCGGTGTGTTCGAAATCGTCTATTTCAACCGTACCTTTACCAATGCCAATGCTGCTGGTTAATGCGTAACCGCTGGCTTCGTGACACATGTTTGAGCAATCTGGGAAGTTGTTTGTGCCATAGGCGCGAGCAAACAGTTGGTAAAGAAAAGCCGCTTCATTGCTGGCTCGTCCTGATGTATAGAAAGCCACATTATCGGGAGACGACTGGCTTTTTAAGGTGTCGGCAATCTGTTTGTACGCTTGATCCCAAGATATTGGCTCATAGTGATCCGTTTCTCGGTTATAACGCATGGGTTCGGTAAGTCGACCTTGATACTCAAGGAAATAATTACTTTGGGAGTTTAGCCAAGTGACACTGTGTTCTGCCATGAATGCGGCGTCTACTTTACGTGATGTGGCTTCCCAGTTGACGGCTTTAGCACCGTTTTCGCAAAAGCGTATTTTTGCTGGATCGTGTTTTTCTCCCCAAGCGCAGCCCGGGCAATCAAAGCCGTGAGGTTGGTTGGTTTTGAGCAGTGTGTTGATATTTCTAATAGCATTATCACTTTTTAACCAATGTTTCGTTGTGCTTTGTATCGCGCCCCAGCCACCAGCCGGTCCTTTGTAAGGCGTGTAAAAATCAGGCTTTTTACTCATCGTCTGTTCCCTCTAACTGGATTGAAGATGCGAATACTCTAGGCGCATCTTGCTTTGGTAAATGTATCAGTGTCAGCCCGTAATGTTTAGCGAGTTTGACGGCGAGTGTGCTGGGTGACGCTAAATGCACCAGTCTAGAAAGACCTACACGAACGGCTTTCTGAACCAGTTCTGTACTGCATCGACTTGTCATTAAAACGCTATGGTTATGCAAATTTATACCCTGTTGCAGAGCATAGCCAATCACCTTATCAAGCGCATTATGTCGACCTATGTCTTCCATGCAAATAATAGGTTTGCCTTGTGGCGAGATAAGCTGTGCGGCATGAATTGCGCCGGTTTTGTTTCCTAGTATTTGGTATTTGCCTAGGTGTTGTCTTAATGACACTAAAGCCGCTTCTTCTATTGGCTGACTTGAGGGAAGTATAGGAAGTATAGGAATGGCTTGTGCTAGGGATTCTACACCGCATAACCCACAACCCGTTGCACCAAGATGTGTTTGTTTTTTTTGTTTAAATTGAGCGAATCGACGCGGGCTAATGTCTAAATTAATGGCAATGCTTTCAAGGTCTGGTGATGTTTGGGTGAGTTGTATGTCGATATCTCTGATTTCACTGAAATGTTCAATGATGCCTTCACTTCGAGCAAAACCAATAACAAACGCGTCTAAATGAACGGGTGTGACCATCATGACGGCATACGCAATGTCATTAATGCTAATAGCCAATGGTATTTCTTCGACAAGTTCGGCTGATCCAGAAAGTCGCTGTGTGTCTTGAGACAGCTGTATGTCTTCAGGCAAGGTGTCGCAGCGCCCATATGCATGGCGTCGATGGCTGATAAAAGAAAGAGGCGACTGCTGCATAATGTTGAATTCAACGTATAAAAAAGACGAGCTTTATAGTACGTAGAGTGGTCGTAAGCGTCCAATTATTTTGTTCTAGTTTAGGGCATGGAAACGACATGTGGTTTTTGAGGTATGTTTGTACAATAAACAAGTCGTTTTTAGGCAGGTTACAAGGGGGTAAGTATTTCTTTAGATACAAAAATACCGTATCCTAGCCCGAAAATTTAAGCTTCAAATGCCTTTTTCGTATTGGTTTTGTAAAACACTAGGTGAAAAGGGTATGGACTGTGATTTTTTGCACTCCAACAGTGGCAAGGAAAAAGCACATGTTACAAAGTGTGGTTCTGTTTTTGTCATATATCGAGAATGTATGCGAGCAAAGTATTAGCGCATAGTCAGTTTCTCTGTGATCCACTTTTTGTTTAATGAGTTTTTTATTTATGCAGTTTATTACACGCCTCTCGCGTTGGGCTTTGTCGGGTCCGCGAGCTTGGATATCCATCATTTTTGCCGTTTTTATTGTTTTGCTGTTTGTTTACAACACCCTTGTTACATCCACAGAAAATCCAGAAGACTACACATTACCTAGCGCTAAAAATAAAGCGACTAATAGTAAAAGCGAAGCAGCCGTAAATAAAAATAAACCCAATTCGAATACGGATGAAGATAACAATTACGACTCGTTGGTTACGACTGATCCTCTACAAAACGTTGAGAAAGTCATAGCGCCTATCCCTTCAATAGAATATGTCATTAAATCTGGCGATACTTTAGCGGGTATTTTTGCGAGTTTAGGGTTACCAAGGGAGTCTTTATACGCGGTACTTGAAGCAGATCAAGAATACTTAGTGCTTGAACCCTTGATGCCCAAGGATAAGTTTTCCTTCAAGTTGGATGACGAAGGGCAATTAATTGAGCTCACCCGTATCATTGATATCAGTAAAAGTGTGTCATATGTTCGACACGGTAATGGTGGTTTTAGCTACGAAGAAAATATTAAGCCTATCACTTATAAACATAACGCTATACACAGCAAGATCACTGGAAACTTCTACCTTTCTGCAAAAAAGGTAGGCTTATCGGATACGAATATTTTAATTATTCATGACGTACTCAAAGGGCGAGTAAATTTTCGCAAAGATCTTCGTGCCAACGACGCCTTTAACGTCGTCATTAAAAGCGGCAGTATTGATGGTGTAAAAGTAGGCGAAAACCAACTAGAGGCGTTGGAAATTACAGTTAAAGGGAAAACATACAGTGCTTTTTTACATTCGGATGGTCGGTTTTATGATCTGGATGGCAACAGTTTAACACCTTCCTTATTACGTTGGCCGACTCGTAAGCAATATCGAATCAGCTCGTCATTTAATGCGAATCGTCTGCATCCGATTACGGGGCATCCGGCGCCTCATAACGGCGTTGATTTGGCGACGCCTTCAGGGACAGAGGTGTTGGCAACGGGGGATGGTGTGGTGACTCGCGTAGCGACACACAAATACGCAGGCAAATACGTCGTGGTTGATTATACTGGGCCTTATAGTTCACGATTTCTTCATTTGAGTAAGATATTAGTGAAGAAAGGACAGCAAGTTAAGCGTGGCCAAGTGGTTGCATTATCAGGTAACACTGGGCGAACCACCGGAGCGCATTTGCACTATGAATTGCACGTAAGAGGTCGTCCTGTTAATCCTATGACCACCGATATACCCACAACTCAGTCTATTCCGAAGAGTAAGCGAGCAGAATACAATACTAATGTTGAATACTGGGTAAGTATGATGGCGAGTGAAAAGACATCAGATGATGAGACCACAAAGCGTGCCCAAACAGAACAGTCTGATGTAGAGCAAACATTAGAGTAACGGTAGACATTAGTTTTTAAACGCTAACAATAAAAAGGGCACCTCTTCTTGTGAAGAGATGCCCTTTTTTTATATCACAAATTAAGAGCGCTTGTGCCTACTTACATGTTCTTTTTATAAGACTTGTTCCCGATAACGAAGAGTACTAAGAAAGCTGCGAGACCTATGCACTGAATCCAAAGATCTAGGTTTGGCCACAACATCATAGCGGCTGCAATCAAGGCGATGAGTCGTGAATAGATAGACAATTTATCTTCTAAGTAACCTTCCATAGCGGCAACAAGCGCGTACATTCCAAAGATTCCGAAGAAAGTTAGGTGTAATAGGGTTGCTGTATCACCGCCAATTAACGGCGTATAGGCCATCATAAGCGGAATGATGTAAAGCCCTTTTGCCAGTTTCCATGCTGTTAGCCCCGTTAACATAGGAGGTGTTTTAGCGATGGCAGCAGCTGCAAAGGCGGTTAAACAGACAGGGGGTGTCACGTTACTGTCTTGAGAGAGCCAAAAGATAATCATGTGAGCTGTTACTAAGATCATAGCCACACTTTGTGTGCCCAACGCCTGATCCATTAACATGCTTTTGAAATCTGCTGGAACTTGCGCTAACAAAGCCTCAGCTTGTTCCATTGGCATTCCTTGCGCTAGAGAAGCAATAGCAGAAGGATCAACCAGCATGAAGATGGCGTTAGCAGCATCGGGCAAGCTACCAGAAGCCATCATGTCCAACAGTTGACCTTCCGCGATCAAGTTGAACAGTGCAGGGGCAGACAGGGTTCCCAGTACGATGTAAGACGCGGTGACGGGCAAGCCCATTCCTAAAATCAAAGACGCAATCGCGACGAGGATAATAGTGAAGAAAAGACTGCCGCCAGCCCAATTGGTGATCAAGAGAGAAAAGGTATTACCCACCCCCGTTGTACTTATGACGTTGACGACCAAACCAATGCCGACGAGTAACACGGCCGTAGTCGACATGTTTTTAGCGCCTTGCGCCATGGCGTCGAGTACAGCCGCCGGACCCATTCTGTGCTTGCTTGATAAAAACGAGGCCGCGATAACAGCCAGAATACTGATCCCAGCGGCGTACGTTGGTGTAAACCCTTGAACCAGCAAGGTGACTAAAACCGCCAAAGGGACAATATGGTGCCAGCCACTTTTAAATACTTGTGAGATATTAACCGCATCATCACTTTCTGTGGCAATAACCTTACTGCGTTTGGCTTCTACTCGAACAAAAAAACCAACTGAGAGGAAGTAAAGCAACGCAGGGATGGCGGCGACACTGATAATAGTGACGTACGATACTTGTGTATAAGAGGCCATAATGAAAGCGCCCGCGCCCATCACAGGAGGCATTAATTGCCCACCAGTAGAGGCAGCGGCTTCTACACCAGCAGCAAACCGAGCGGGGAATCCGGCTTTTCGCATCAAAGGAATGGTAATGACGCCAGTGGATACTGTATTGGCAACGGAGGAGCCAGAGACGGAACCCATCAAACCAGAACCCAGTACAGCGACAAAGCCAGGCCCGCCAATCATCTTGCTAGCAAGAGAGCGAGACAGGTCGATAATAAAATCACCAGCCCCTGATTTAACTAAAAATGCACCGAATAAAATAAACATGAAGACAAAGCTCCATGAGATTCGGGAGATAGAACCAAACATACCGTCGGTACTAAAAAAGCTACGATACAACAAGGTTTCAAGACTGAGACCGGGAAAGGCAAACATGCCTCCCAGCCAACTTCCCCATAGCACCACGTAGGTTAATGCGATGATGATAAGTAAAGGGATAAACCAACCGCTTGTTCGGCGAATCAACTCAAGTGACAAAAGGACGGTCACACTGGACACAAGCCAATCGGCATTATTGAAGGTTACACCTCTGGCATAGAGAGCGTCTTCAAAGAAAATAATGTAAAGCACCATGCCTATTAAGGCGAACACAATGGCGCTATCGCATAGCATGGCTATTTTACTGTCTCGCCATTTAGGATTAGCAGGAATAAGTAACGCACATAAGGTACCAAAACCAGCAAAATGGAAGGCTGAAATCCATAGCTCTGGTAAGGTTGCTATGGTGTTGATGTAAATATGAGCAACCGCTAAGAAAATCGAAAGGGTAAATACAAAACGGTTTACCCAAGGTCCAGAACGGTGTTTTGTTTCGAACTCTTCAAGATCAATTTCTTGAGGCGCGGCGGATGGCGATGAAGCAGTCATGGACAAGCTACCTTTGTGTGTACAAAAAACGAGTTGAGCAAGGTGCGCCGTACGAAAGTACGGCGCTAGAACGAGTATAAAAAGATTACTGTGCGATTAGGCGAGCAGGGATGCTAATGCCGCGTTCACGGTAGTAGCGTGCCGCACCTGGATGCAGTGGGACAGGAAGACCTGCGATGGCTTTTTCAATAGACATTACTGATGTCGCCTTATGAATTGCACTTAAGTAAGGCAAGTTTTCATAAAGAGATTTGGTCAGTTGGTACACATCTTCTTCCAGCAAATTAGCGTTTGTTGCTAAGAAATTAGGTTGAGCGACTGTGTTAATGTCTTTTGTTTGGCCTGGGTATGTATTGGCAGGGATGACATATCGCGTCCACAAATCGTAACTACCGTTGGCTTCTTTGATTTGCTCATCGGTGAAATCCAATACTTTGACTTTGTCACCCATTGAAGCATAAAGACGAGTAACCGCACTGACTGGCACACCTGCTGGTGTATTCATCCCTTCAATGTTGCCGTTTTGCATAGCATCTGCGCTGGCGCCGTAACCCATGTAAGCAAGGCTGAATTTATCAGGGTCAATATTTAAGCCTTTAAGCTGTTGACGACCAGAACCTTCTGTTCCTGAGTTTTTCTTACCGATGGAAAACTTATTATTGCTGCCTTCAAGGGCTTTTAAATCAGCTACCGTTCCTGTTTTTGCTAAATCAGATTTAAGAACAAAATGTTCCACGTTCTGCCAAAGCATAGAAACAGAGCGCAACTCTGTTTGTTTGCCTGAACTTTTAAATGGACCTTCACCGTCCCAAGCCCAAGCACCGTAAAGACCTTGTAAAATAGCGAATTGCGCTTGATCTTCGCGTAGAAGTTTGATGTTCTCACCAGAACCAGCTGAACTAATTGCAGAGACTGACAGCCCGAATTTTGGCTCTAGCTTTACTTTACTCAAGGTTGCAATGGCAACACCGACAGGGTAGTAAGTGCCTCCTGTTGATGCAGTTGCTAAGATATAGCTGCGATTATCGGCGGCTGATGCGCCGGTTGCAGAGATGGCTATTGCCGCAGCGGTAGCGCTGGAAAGAATAGTTTTAGTAACAAATCCCAATTTCATATTATTTTTCTCCGTTAGTGGGGTTAGTACTATAGCCTATAGCGATTATCGTGCCAAAAATATATCTTATTGATATATATGGATTTTACTTCGTACTATAATTTTCCTTTCTTTTTTTGTACACATATGGGCGGTTTATTGCTTATGGTTGACCTTTCTGTATGAGCAAAAAATAGCTTACGATGTAAGTGAGTAAATACAGTGGTTAACAAGGAATTTTGCACAATGGTGCTTTTTACATGAGCAACAAATGGCCGACGGAATAAAGTGAGTAAGTCATGGAACAAGATCGTAATATTCGTGTTGTATTGTTTGATTTAGGGAATGTCTTGGTCGATTTAGGCAATATTTCTGAAATGCATGCTATGTTGAATACGCAAGGTGAAGAGTCAGAAGTGTGGTTGAAATGGCTGAAGTCACCAACGGTTGCTGCATTTGATTCAGGAAAAATTACGTTTGACTGCTTTGCTGAAAAATTACTTGAAGAGGTTGGCAGCAGCGTGGATAAAGAGGTATTTAAAGCGTCCTTTAAGGCGTGGCCAAAAGGGTTGTTTTCTGGGGCTCTGGCTTTGGTTGATGCCGTTAAACCGGAATATCATCGTGCCATTTTATCCAATACAAATGCTGCCCATTGGCCAAGACTGATGGATGAAATGGGACTTGCGGGTAAATTTCACAGTTATTATGCTTCCCATATGGTGGGTTTTGTTAAGCCCGATGACGCTATTTACCAGCATGTGATTCATAGCTTACAAGTTGCGCCACAGAGCATTTTATTTATCGATGATAATCAAGTGAATATCGACACCGCTAATGCGCTAGGGATGAAGGCATTTAGAGTGAAGGGAATAGATGAAGCACGTCGAGTGCTTGATCAACATGGAGTGTTATCTCATTAATCCGTTTTAGTGAGTTGGCAGCATTGGAATTGCTTGAAGCCTTAATTGCGTTGTTCAGGTATTAATGTCATTTAGTTCAGAGGCTTCTATGCGTACTTTTGATGGACAATCTTCTACAAACTATTCTAGAACTCGACCGATGTATCCGGCAGAGCTTTATTATTGGTTATCTCAGCAAGTAAATTCTACCGGTGTCGTGTGGGATTGTGCCTGTGGTACAGGTCAAGCTTCAGTTGACCTTGCTGCCTATTTTGAGCAAGTAGAAGCTTCAGATATTAGTGAGTCTCAGGTTACGGCTGCTACACCACATCGCAAGGTTAATTATCAAGTGTGTCCTGCTGAAAAAACACACTACCCTGATAATTACTTTGATGTGGTTTGTGTGGCTCATGCGTTACATTGGTTTGACTTGAAGAAATTTTGGGAGGAGCTTCGTCGAGTATTGAAACCGGGCGGTGTTTTTGTCTGTTGGGGCTACAATTGGCTACAAGTGGGAGAGGCGGAAGATAAAGCGATTACAGAGTCTGTATTACCACTTCTTGCTCCTTATTGGCCACCCCAAAGCCGACTATTGTGGAATCAATATAATGATATTGAATTTCCGTTTGAGCTGATGGATGTGCCAACGTTTGAGTTAAATTGTCATTGGTCTGTTACACAAACGTTGGAATTTATTCGAAGCTGGTCAGCGTCTCAATTGCGTATTCAAGACAGGGGCGACGATTTTTTATTGGACGCCTCCCCGATTCTTCGAGAAGTGTGGTCAGAGCCCAATAAGAAACAACAGATACACTTACCATTTTTTGTGAAGGCTGGACGAGTGTTGTAAGTGTATTTTTTCATAAGACTAAAGTGGAATAGATTGGTCTGTCTGGCAGGTTATAGTAGTTCAGCATCCGAATAACAAATTTAACAATGGAGCGGGTTATGAAATCATTATATAGCGCAACCTCAAATGAGGCGGCAAAAAATGCCAATGTGAGTCAAGCAGAATTTGAAAAACGCTATCAAGAATCGATTGAAAACCCAGACGTGTTTTGGGGGAAAGAAGGCAAACGTTTAGATTGGTTTAAACCTTATACCAAAGTAAAAAACACGTCTTTTCAGCGTGGCGATGTCAGCATTAAATGGTTTGAAGATGGTGAGCTTAATGTGGCTTATAATTGCATTGATCGCCATTTAGCAACCTCTGCAGACAAAGTCGCCTATTACTGTGAAGGCGATACAGAGAGCAGCGATAAAGTCGCGATTACTTATCAAGTGCTACACGATGAAGTCGGTCGTTTAGCCAACCTTTTAAAACGTCAGGGTGTTAAAAAAGGCGATAGAGTCGCCATTTACATGCCTATGATACCTCAAGCCGTTTACGCCATGCTGGCATGTGCTCGAATTGGTGCGATTCATTCCGTTATTTTTGGTGGCTTTTCTGCTCATGCTATTGCCGATCGCCTGACTAACTGTGGTGTTAAGTTGGTTATTACCGCGGATGAAGGGCGTCGAGCTGGTAATACTATTCCGCTTAAACACAATGTCGATATGGCATTAGAAAACAACGCGTGTCCATCTGTTGAAACGGTCATTGTGTATCGTTATACCCAAAAAGACGTGCCTTGGTTTGACGGTCGTGATTTGGATTGGGCGACGGCTGTTAAAACCGAAAGTACAGAATGTCTAGCAGAACCTATGAACGCGGAAGACCCTCTTTTTATTCTTTATACCTCTGGGTCAACAGGTAAACCAAAAGGCGTGGTTCATACTACTGGTGGCTATTTGGTGTATGCGGCCATGACTCATGAGTTAGTGTTTGATTTGAAACCAGATGATGTGTTCTGGTGCGCGGCCGATGTTGGTTGGATTACCGGTCACAGTTACATGGTGTATGGTCCTTTAGCTAATGGTGCGACAAGCATTTTGTTTGAAGGTGTGCCGACCTATCCGGATTCAGGTCGAATTGGTCGAGTGGTGGATAAGTTTGGTGTGACCATTCTTTATACTGCACCAACAGCAATCCGAGCTTTGATGGCGAAAGGGGATGAAGCGACGCGTTCAAGTAAGCGTAATTCTTTACGTATACTGGGCAGTGTCGGCGAGCCAATTAATCCAGAAGCGTGGTCTTGGTATTATACTGAAATCGGAAACGCATCTTGTCCAGTTGTGGATACATGGTGGCAAACAGAAACCGGTGGCATGATGATGACGCCACGTATTGTGCAAGGCGATATCAAACCGGGTTCTTGTACTGGTCCTTTGTTTGGTGTGCAACCTGCGCTGGTGGATGCAGAAGGCGTGTTAAAGGATGAACAAGGTGTGCAGGTTGATGGCGGTTTGGTGATCACCGATTCTTGGCCTGGGCAGGCTCGTACTGTATACGGTGATCATGAGCGTTTTGAACAAACCTATTTTAGTACCTTTGATGGTATGTATTTTACTGGAGATGGTGCATCAAGAGACGCTGATGGTCATTATTGGATTACGGGTCGCATGGATGATGTGCTAAATGTATCCGGTCACCGTTTAGGTACAGCGGAAATTGAAAGCGCCTTAGTGGCTCACCCTTCTGTCGCAGAAGCGGCAATCGTTGGTTACCCTCATGACATCAAAGGACAGGGCATTTATGTGTATGTCAGTGCGATCGCGGGCGTGACTCCAGATGAAGCGTTGACCCAATCATTAAAGCAATTTGTTCGTCAGGAGATTGGTCCAATTGCCACGCCAGATTTGATTCAGTGGGCAAGTAAAGGACTTCCGAAAACGCGCTCTGGTAAGATCATGCGCCGTATTCTAAGGAAAATTGCCGCCAATGAACATGATCAACTTGGAGATACAAGTACATTAGCTGATCCAAGTGTGGTTGATGATTTGATCGAAAACCGTTTAAATGTGTAAGCGTTTACACATTTTAAAAGGATAGACAGTGATTACACTTGTTATCGCAGATGACCATCCTCTGTTTCGTAGTGCGCTAAGCGGTGCATTGCGAGCAGAAATGCAAGGAATTGTCATCGTCGAATCCCATGATTTGGATTCGACGTTGCAGTGCCTAAACAGTATTAATGACCTTGATTTACTATTGCTTGATTTAAATATGCCGGGCAGTGGCGAATTGTATGGGTTGATTCGAATTCGTAAGGATTTTCCTGAGGTCCCCGTCGCGGTGATCTCAGGCAGTGAAGACAGTGTCATGGTGGCGAAGGTTATTGATGCAGGTGCGTTGGGGTTTATTCCCAAAACCAGTGAGCCATCGACTTACGTGCAGGCTATTCATGCCATTTTGGCCGGCGATATTTGGCTTCCAGAAGATCTTAAATTAAAAGTGGCTAATCAACCTAAACCTGACTTATCGATGCAAAATAGAGTCGCAGAGCTGACGCCTCAGCAGTACAAGGTACTTTGTTATTTGCATGAAGGTTTATTAAATAAGCAGATTGCTTATGAATTATCAATATCTGAAGCCACAGTTAAAGCACACATCACTGCAATTTTTCGAAAACTGGAGATTAATAATAGAACTCAGGCGGTATTGATTGCCAGTGATTTGAAGTTGCAAATGATGGCTATAACAAATTAATTTTCTTTTTTAGGATTATCTTTTTCACAATGGCATGGAGGAACCGGATCCATGCCTCCCTCATGCCACGGATGACACTTAGACAATCTTTTCCCCCCAAGATAAATACCTTTTATAACCCCAAACCGTTCAATGGCTTGAATCATATATTGTGAGCAGCTGGGGTAGAAACGGCAGTTATTCCCCAATAGAGGACTGATTAAAAATTGGTAGCCTTTTACTAGAAAAATGAATGTTTTTTTTACCATAAGATTATTGTCATTTTTGTGTATGTAATAAACGCTATTTGTTACTGTAAAAGAAATATATCACAGAACCCATTTTATTATGCCAGAACAACATCTTACTCTTGATGCAATGCAGGTCGTTGCTTACCAAGGCGAGCCAGGGGCGTATTCGCATCTTGCTTGTAAACATACTTTCCCTGATTGGACGAGCATTCACTGTGCAACCTTTGTCGACGCCTTGAAAATGGTGGAACAAGGGGAGGCCTATTACGCCATGATCCCTGTTGAAAACTCCACTGCTGGACGAGTCGAAGAAATTTATCGAGAATTAAAGCGAACTCAGCTTTATGTGGTGAAGGAACATTTTGAGCCAGTTAATCATTGCTTGATTGCTCGTCACTCGATGACGTTGGATCAAATTACGCGGGTGGGTAGTCACCCTCAAGCTTTAGCGCAATGCGATACCAATATCAAGGCGTTAGGAGCGAAAAGTCAGGCTATGTACGATACCGCAGGAGCGGCTAAACACATCGCGGAGTTTGAAGAGCCTGGTTTGGCGGTTATTTCCTCTGAGTTGGCGGCTGAACTTTATGGTTTAAATGTACTGAAAACTTATTTTAATGATTCGGTGGGTAATACCACACGCTTTCTGGTCTTTGCTCGCCAGCAAAAAATGCCCGTTTATGAGGACGATCGCATTTACATTACTTCTTTTATGTTTCGCGTTCGAAATATTCCGGCCGCGCTTTATAAGGCAATGGGTGGTTTTGCCACTCAAGGCATTAATATGCTGAAACTAGAAAGTTATATGGTGAATGGTAATTTTACTGCGACCCAGTTTTATGTAGATGTTGAGGCGCATTTTCAATCTTCCGCGATGCAGGCGGCACTTGAGGAGTTACAGTTCTTTTCTGAAGAAGTGCGCATATTAGGAACCTATCTAGCAAATGATTATAGGTTGAAATAATCATGATGATGCGCTGGTTATGTGTTGTTTTTTATCTGTGTTTTGGCGTTAATGTTTGGGCTGAAGCAGATGGCTTGTCTTTCTCTATGGGAGGCGTTTCGGATTTAGATTCGTATGATGGCTTCCTTGACAGCATTCCTGTGGTGGTAACGCCATCTAAAATGGCTCAGCCAAGAGTCGATGTTTCTTCCTCTTTATCTGTGTTAGATGGCGAATTCATTCGCCGCATCAATATGCAATATGTTGAAGATCTTCTGCAGTTTGTGCCAGGTTTTTCGGTTGCTCCATATCATTCCTCTAGTCAAAAAGTCGCTTCTTATCATGGAACGCAACTGGATAAATATCGACGTATTCAGGTTCTGGTTAATGGCCGCTCGGTTTACAGTGTTGGTGTTGCGAGGGTGGAATGGGCAACCTTACCGCTAAGTATTGAAGACGTGGCTCGTGTAGAGATTAATCGAGGGCCAAACGCTGCAAGTTATGGTGTTAATTCGTTCTTTGCTGTGGTCAATATTATCACTCGATCTCCGTTAGAAACCTTGGGCGATAGTATTTCAGCTTATTCTGGGTCCCGCGGTGATTATCGGTTGTATGGACAGCATAGTGGCTTAAATGAAGATTGGAGCTATCGAGCGTCAGCCTCTACAAGTGATGTAAATGGTTTTGATGAAGATGTTGATGGCGATAAGCGTCATGACGGGCATGGCTCTACGATGGGAAATGTGTTCATTCAAAAAGAGACGGCTACGAGTTTTTTTGATTTGGACATTGGCGCCAGCAGTTTGAAGGATAAGATTGACCCATCTGAATATGAAGTAGGCTCTTTGTTAGGGGGCTATGATACGAATAACCCAATGCGCTTAATTGATCGTGAGCATATTAAACTAAGTTATAGTCAGCAGGTTTCATCCAGTCATGAAGTAAAAATACAGTATTACTACGACCAATCTGATCTAAATGAGCATCATGAAGTCTATTTAAAACGATCTTTTTACGGTGCTTTATTTAATACTCCGACCCCCTCCGTGGATGTCTATGATTCTTATGAGATTGATTTGCTGGAGACACGTCAAGATATTGAAGTTCAGAGCACGTGGGAGGCGTCTGATAAGCTACGGTTAATTTCAGCGATTGGTTACCGTTTAGATGAAGCTGACTCTGAACACTTTTTATCAGGCAAAGCGAGTGATGAAGTGTTTCGTCTTTCTTCTAATATGGAATATCGAGCTACTGATAGCTGGATTTTTAATGGCGGGGCGATGCTTGAAGATAGTCAAATGAGTGGCGCATTTTTATCGCCTAAATTGGGTGTGACTTATAAGCTGTCTGAACAAGAATCCATTCGATTTAATACGTCAAAAGCCGTACGTACCCCCGATTTGTCAGATCAACATTTTAAGTGGCACTATGTCCTGTCTAACGGTGAAGAGTCTTCAACAGTTTACGCTGATAATGGTGAAAAAGAAGAAAAAATCACCTCTTATGAGATGGGTTATTATCACTATTGGCCTGGCCGTGGCTTGTCGCTGGATGTGAAGCTCTATCATGATGCAGTAAAGGATATGGTTTTGAGCAAAAAGCTTTTTACAGCGTTGGGTCCCTCTGATAAACCCATTGAGGAAGGCGTTATAGAAGACGTGGACATAAATGGCGTTGAAGTTGAACTAGATTGGCGTTTTCGCTCTGGCGCAATTACTCGCTTCACCTATGCTTATCAAGACACTCAAACAGAGAACACTGACCTTATAAGGTCAACCACTCCGGTAATGATGTCTTTTTTTGGTAGTGTGCCATTAACGGATAAATGGTCTGCTCAAGGCTATTACTGGTATGGGAAAGCGTTGGGTGGAAACGATTATGAATTTTTGAATACTTGGTTTTCTTATAAGTTGTCATTAGGTGGGTATTCGAAAGCAACAATGGGCGTTGGAATGGAAACTCGCTTAGATGATAACGCACTTGTCTCAAGTCATAATAATTTTACGAAAGATACATTTGCTTATGTCTTTACCAATGTCACTTTCTAATTTGGATTAATAGGAACGTGAAAAGACTTTTTCTTTTTATATTTTTGTTGCTGGCTTCAGTAAATGTGCTTGCAACGATATATGTGGTGCACGATACCGAAGAGAGTTCAGTACGTTCTTTGACGTTCCAACTTTCTAAGTTGTTACCTGAAAATACTCGATTAATGCCAGTTCGTAGTGCCTTATTTATACAAAATGTTTCTTTTCTTAAAGACGATGATGTCATGGTCACTGTCGGAGCAGATAGTTTTCGTCTTGCGTGTTCTGTTGCGTCTGAGGGCGCTGTTATCGCTGTTTTTATTGGCAAAGAAGAATATCTTAATATTCAGCCGCAATGTTCAATTCCTGTCAGTGGTGTTTTTTCTGGTGCACCCTTGGATAAGCGGTTGAATATACTGGAAGCGATCTGGTTTGATAGAAAGCCGCTGGCCGTTATCTATAGTGATCACCTTTTCGTCGACGAGCAAGAAATGATGAACTTGGCGGATCAGCATGGTTTTATATTTCGGTTTCTAAAGACAGAGACAGATCGATTATCTGTTTTAAAATCAGTCAATTTTGTTCTAGAGGATTCCGAACTTATTTTTTCTTTAGTGGATACGCAGCTGTATAAAAATGGCATCGCTCAGGACATACTGAGATTACTATTCCATAAGCAAAAGGTGATCATTGGGCCTTCTTTTGCCTTTGTACGTGCGGGCTCGTTATTTGCTGTTTACTCGGACAGTGAGGCCAAGCTAAAAGCTCTGGTGGAGCGGCTTACTATGTGGGATACAAAGGGCGTTCTGCTGGAAGCAGCCTACCCTGATCAGTTAAGAGTTAGCTTTAATTCTTATCTTATTAAGTCACACGGTGTTGTATTACCGTCGTCGTCTTATTTAAAAGATAAGTACGGTCTTTGCTCCGAAACACAGTGTGAGTAGTTATTGTAAAAAGCGTTTCACTAGACTAATGAAGGGGAGTGGCTTTTCTGCGTGTAGCCAGTGGCCTGCGCCGGATATAATTTTGAAACTTGCGTTTGGAAAGCTTGCCATTATTTCAGCTTGATAATCCGCCACAATATAATCTGATTTTTCGCCTTTTATAAACAGCGTCGGTATCTCTATTGCGGTTTCAATAATGGGCTTTTTAAGAATCGTCGCGTAGTTGTCGGCAATATTGTCGACAGACAACGAAAGTGTGTGACTCTGCTCATTCCTATTGAGGCTTTTTAATAAAAACTGTCTGATAGCAAGGTTTGGCTCGTATTGACTTAATAGCGTGTCGGCTTCTTTTCTTGATGTTATTTCAGTCCCAGAAATGGCTTTTAAGCCTTCTAATATACGGGTATGGCTGGGTTGATAATCAACAGGTGCAATATCCACTACAATGAGCTTTTCTATTTGGGCTGGTATAGCCATTGCGGCCATTTGCATTGCCACTTTCCCCCCCATCGAATGCCCCAACAGATAGAATGTGTCTATATTTTTTAGCTTGGCCCAATCAAGCACAGCGTTGGCCATTTTAGGGTAAGTCGCGTCCTGCATGCTGTCTGATTTGCCATGATTAGGTAGATCGATACAATAGACGGTGAAATAATCCGCTAAAGCTTGTGCGATAGAGTGCCAGTTGTCTGCGTTGCCAAATAAGCCGTGAATGACAATAAGATTTGGCCCTGAGGAACCATATTGCTTTGCGTGTATCATAGTCACCTTATTATGCTGTAAATGAGTAAAACGGTCAGCGTATGTGGACGCTATATAACTTATATTGTATCAAGTCTTTGAAAGTTTCGTCCCTCTGAAATTAAGGTTGTTTTTTGAATGTTAGACACGTTTTTTATTAAAAATTTGAAGCAGCCGTTGCGGTTGACAGCGATAGCGGTAGATAAATTGGGTATAAAAGCTAATTGGATTACCTTGCTGGGTTTTGCTATTGGCATGATGGTGATACCCGCGTTGTACTTTGGTGACACAGCATTGGCGCTGGTTTTTGTTGTTATCAATCGGATGATGGATGGGCTGGATGGTGCAGTAGCAAGAGTACAAGGGCCGACCGATTTAGGTGGTTATTTAGATATTACATTGGATTTCATTTTTTATTCGGCGGTGATTTTTGGCTTCGCTCTTATGAACCCAATGGAAAATGCGCTGGCGGCAAGTTTTGTGATTTTTTCCTTTATGGGAACCGGCAGTAGCTTTTTGGCCTTTGCTATTATGGCTGAGAAACGAAAAATTGAGCGTTTAGAATACGGCCATAAGTCCTTATATTTCTTAGGAGGGCTGGCAGAAGGTGCAGAAACCATCGCGTTTCTTGTGTTGATTTGTTTGATACCAGCGCATTTTGTTGTGTTAGCTTATGTTTTTGGTGGGATTTGTTGGGTAACAACGGCAACCCGAATTTACGCGGGCTACCGTACGTTGAACTAGGTGGAAACTAACTTGAAATCTATGAATTGAAGGTGATCGATTGAAAGCATTTAATTAGACAGATCAGTCGAAAAAAGCGATTTCAATGTCACTTTTCACAATGGCGCAACACGCTAATAAATATCCACTTTGTACCCAAGCCAGTGGCTCGAAAGGATAACTGACATTACCCCATAAGAGCTTGATCGAACAGGACGAGCAATAGCCTTCGCGACACTGATATTCAATATGAATACCTGCCCGTTCTAGTTGTACCAATAGTGATTCCTCTTCCGTAACGAGAATCTGCTTTTTCCCTAAGAGTACTCGATGAACCACGGTGTCTTTGGTTTGTATTGTGGGGTTATAGGTCGAAGTCATCGAAGTCTGAATCATCTAAACTATTGTCAGTTTGTCCTACTAGGTAAGAACTAATTTCTGCTTCTTGTGGTGCAACCTGTACGTTATCGCTTACCAACCAAGCATTGATCCAAGGTATAGGGTTGTGCTTCGTAGAAAAATACGTCTCGAGGCCAACGGCTTGCATGCGCACATTGGTGATATATTCAACGTATTGACCTAATATTTGAGCATTAAGACCGATCATTGAACCATCTTTAAATAGGTAGGTGGCCCATTCTTTTTCCTGCTCAGCGGCTTCGACAAAGATATCTCTCATCTCTTCTTTGCACTCAGCGGCAATGATGGCCATTTCTGGATCATCTTTACCTGATGCCATAAGATTTAGCATGTGCTGTGTGCCAGTAAGATGAAGGGCTTCATCACGAGCAATCAGCTTGATGATCTTCGCGTTACCTTCCATCAATGTACGTTCAGCAAAGCCAAAACTACAGGCGAAACTCACATAAAAACGCACCGCTTCTAAAACGTTCACTGAGGCAATGGTGAGATAAAGCGCCTTTTTTAGCTTAGGCATAGAAATTTCAATATCGCCTTTTCCTGGGATATTGAATGTACCCATCCCCAGAGTGTTGTAGATACTCACCATTTCAATGAGGCGATCGTAGTATTTAGAAACACTATCAGCACGTTTGGTAATTTCTTCATTGGTGACGATGTCGTCAAAGATTTTAGTCGGATCGTTGACGATGTTACGAATAATATGAGTGTAAGAGCGGCTGTGAATAGTTTCACTAAACGACCATGTTTCGATCCATGTTTCCAATTCAGGCAGAGATACGATGGGCAATAATGCAACGTTTGGTGAACGGCCTTGTACACTGTCCAGCAAAGTTTGATATTTTAAGTTACTTAAAAAAATGTGTTGTTCGTGTTCTTCCAGTCTTTGAAAGTCTTTGCGATCTGTTGAAAGGTCGACTTCTTCAGGGCGCCAAAAGAAAGAGAGTTGTTTTTCTATTAGCTTTTCAAAAATAGGGTGCTTTTGCTGATCATAGCGAGCAACGTTGACATTTTCACCAAAGAACATAGGTTCTTTTGTACTATCGAAGTGCTTACGGTTGAACGTCGAGTAACTCATGTCTCAGGGTATTCCTCAAAAGCGTAAGACATTTTCTGTGCTGAAGATGTCTTAGTTATTAATAGATTTTAGTATTCATTTAGCGCAGTAAACGTAGCAAAGCCTCATTGGGTTGAGGCTTTGCTACGTCTGACTATTGGCTGACTAAATTTTACAAGCGCCGCCAGCGCAGTCGTCAATGTCTTCTTGTTTATCGTCCGCACCATCACGGGTATTGTGATAGTAGAGTGTTTTTACGCCAAGTTTATAAGCCGTTAATAAGTCTTTCAAAATCACCTTCATAGGAACTTTTTGTGACTCAAATTTTTGTGGGTCGTAGTTGGTGTTTGCCGAGATAGCTTGGTCAACAAACTTCTGCATAATACCAACCAATTGAAGATAGCCATCGTTTGATGGAATGGTCCACAACAACTCATAATTCTCTTTTAGGCGTTCAAACTCAGGAACGACCTGCTTCAATATGCCATCTTTGCTGGCTTTCACGGAGACAAAGCCGCGTGGTGGCTCGATACCGTTGGTTGCATTGCTAATCTGAGAGGATGTTTCAGACGGCATTAATGCTGTGAGTGTAGAGTTACGTAAACCATGTTCAACGATTTCACTACGCAAGCTTTCCCAGTCGTAAACAAGCTCAGAAGAGCAAATATTATCGATTTCTTTTTTGTAGCTATCGATTGGTAAAATACCTTTCGAGTAGGTCGTTTCGTTAAAGGCCAAGCATGGACCAAACTCTTTTGACAGCTTATTTGATGCTTTTAATAAGAAGTATTGAATGGCTTCAAACGTTTTGTGTGTCAAATCATTGGCAGAGCCATCAGAGTATTTCACACCGTTCTTCGCTAAGTAGTAAGCGTAGTTGATCACGCCTACACCAAGGGTACGGCGCAGCTCAGTGGCACGCTGCGCTGCTGGAATGGGGTAATTTTGGTAATCTAGTAAGCTGTCTAGAGCTCGTACAATAAGCTCGGCTAGCTCTTCTAATTCATCTAGGCTTTCAAGTGTTCCTAGATTGAAAGCAGATAAGGTACAAAGTGCAATTTCGCCTTCTGGATCGTCAATGCTGTTTAATGGCTTGGTTGGTAGCGCAATTTCCAAACACAAGTTACTTTGCTTAACAGGCGCTACTTTTGGATCGAATGGGCTGTGAGTATTGCAGTGATCCACATTCTGTAGGTAAATACGGCCGGTACTGGCACGTTCAGAAGCAAACAAGGTGAACAACTCTGTCGCCTTGATGGTTTGCTTGCGAATCGATGGGTCTTGCTCATACAGGTTGTATAGGCGATCAAATTCTTCTTGGTCTGCGAAGAACGCGTCGTATAAACCAGGTACATCGGATGGGCTGAATAACGTGATGTTGCCGCCTTTAATCAAGCGTTGGTACATCAGGCGGTTAAACTGCACACCGTAGTCTAGGTGGCGCACACGGTTCTCTTCAACGCCGCGGTTGTTTTTTAGCACCAATAGGCTTTCAACTTCTAAGTGCCAAATTGGGTAGAACACAGTCGCTGCCCCGCCACGAACACCACCTTGAGAGCAGCTTTTTACCGCTGTTTGGAAGTGTTTGTAAAATGGGATGCAACCCGTATGGAAAGCTTCGCCGCCACGAATAGGGCTACCAAGCGCTCGAATTGCACCGGCGTTCACACCGATTCCTGCGCGTTGGCTAACGTATTTTACGATGGCGCTTGAGGTTGCATTGATTGAATCTAGAGAGTCGCCACATTCAATCAATACACAGCTGCTGAATTGACGAGTCGGTGTACGGATGCCAGACATAATAGGCGTTGGCAACGAAATTTTGAACTTAGAAACTGCATCGTAAAAACGACGGATCAAGTTCAAACGCTCATTTTTAGCGTAACCGGCAAATAAACAAGCGCCGACAAGGATGTATATAAACTGAGGGCTCTCGTATATTTTACCCGTGACGCGATTTTGTACTAAATATTTGCCTTCGAGCTGTTTAACGGCCGCATAAGAAAAGTCCATATCACGTGAGTGATCAATGAATGCGTTCAGTTGGTCGAAGTCTTCTTCGGTGTAATCTTCTAATAAATGCGAATCATAACGTTTTTGCTGCACTAGATTTTTTACGTGTGTATAAAGGTGTGGTGGCTCAAAGTCACCAAAGGCCTTTTTACGTAAATGGAAGATGGCTAAGCGCGCCGCTAGATACTGATAGTCAGGCGTGTTTTCAGAAATCAAATCTGCAGCAGACTTGATTAATGTTTCGTGGATATCTGTTGTTCGAATTCCTTCAAAAAACTGAATTTGTGCTTTTAATTCCACTTGGGAAACGGAGACGTTGTCTAATCCTTCGGCGGCCCACGTTATGACTTTATGAATCTTTTCAAGATTGATTTTTTCGGTCGTCCCGTTACGCTTAGTAACTGTGAGAGTGCTCATGCCTTAACTTCCCATTAGTGCATTATAAAAAGAGGTGATTTACTCTATATAGTGTGTGTGTTTCGAATAAAACACTATATGTAGTACTTCATTGATAATCTGTAACGAACAATAGTGCTCATTTAATGTAAAATCAAGGCTTGAAAAATGCGCTAAAATAATAAACAAAGAATGCCTAAGTGGTCACTTACTTTGCTTGCCAGAAGAAGCGTAAACTTGGCGATTGGCAAGATTATAAACATTATTTTCATCTATTTTTTCATGAGAAAAACTCACCTAATCGAACGCACGAAAAGCGATCAACTTTAAAGCGTCAGCACCATTTTTACCGAAGCGACTAAGCTAAATAAAAACACTTGATGAATTAGATAGATAGGTAAAGCGTAGCGGCCCATAAAGGCCAGAACATGGGTGATAGCGTGTTCTGGTGTGGGGCACTTATGCCAATTCAGATAACCTAAAAGAGGGCCGATTAAAACAACGCCGATCCATGGGAAAGGGAAGACAATATCGAGAGTCCTTTTTGGTAGGGCGATATAGTCCGTTATTGTAGAGAAGGCATTTGGGAAGAAGAGCCAGTCAGTAGACTGATAAATAAACGTAATTGCTGCCCCCAGTAGGGCACAGCACAGTGGCCACCTAGCAATAGGTCTGATTAGTAATGAGGCCACAAAGATAAAATGCAGAATGCCGAAGTAAATCCATTGGTTTGGCATGGCAAAATAGGTTGCCAGCGAAATGGCTCCAGCAGAAATAAACAGTTTGAGATCGCGTTTCCAAAATGATGGACGCTTGGTTTTGGTTAGTGTGATGTAAGTAGACCAACCAATCGCGGTAAGAAATAATGTGAGTATCAGGCTGCGAAAATGAACCCAAAAAGGATCATAAACTGAAAACTCGATGAAACCAAAATTTTGCAAATCCCAGAAGAAATGAAAAATGATCATTAACAATACGGCTGAGCCGCGGTAAACGTCTAAAAACGCACTGCGTTTTATTGGCTTAGAAACGAAAGGGGTTTGCATTGAAGTCCAAGGTGAATAATGTAATGGAAGTTCGGCCATCATACCGATACTCATTTTCTAGCTCAAGCCTGCAGCTTAGTGTGCCGTTGCTTAAGTTGAATTTGCCATGGGAACGAGAAAGCCTAAATATGTTTGGGCGCGATGTATTGGTGCCAAGGCAGGTCGCATTTATTGCCGACGATGGCGTATGTTATCGCTATTCAGGTAAGGATCATCATGGTAGAGGTTGGCCTGATTGGCTATTGCTTGCAAAAAAAGAAGCCGAGAAACTGGCTGATCAATCTTTTAACTCTGTACTACTGAACTGGTATCAACATGGCGAAGAATATATGGGGTGGCATTCAGATGATGAGAAACAGCTAGGCCCAGCGCCAGTTGTGGCTATGTTAAGTTTTGGTGTGAAGCGACCCTTTGTATTTCGTTTAAAGGAAAATCATAAGGTTAAACACAGTGTGGAGGTAGAAGACGGAAGCTGGCTAATCATGTCCTCTTCTACGCAAGTACTATGGCAACACTCGTTGCCTGTAAGAAAGAAAATTAAAGAGGAGCGAATCAGTTTAACGTTTCGCCTCCTACTTTAATGATCCACTGGGATATTTCATGTATGCGGTGCGTTTAATTTAAGGCGCTTTGCGGACTCTAATCCATTGATCGCTGTCTAGTATAAAACAAATTCGATCATGAAGGCGGCTTGGTCGGCCTTGCCAAAACTCAATAAACTTAGGCTTCAGTACATAGCCCCCCCAATTTTCTGGGCAAGGTACGTCTTGCTCGTTGAAGGCTTGTTCTTCTGCATTAAACGCTTTTTGTAACACGTCCCGATTTTCGATGACGGCGCTTTGTTTTGAGGTTCGAGCGGCGAGTTGGCTGCCGCGCGGACGACTGGAAAAATAGGTTTCAGATATCTCCCGAGAGACTTTTTCTATGGTGCCTTCGACACGAATTTGGCGAGAGAGTGCTGGCCAGAAAAAAGTCATGCAGGCTTTGTTGTTGTGGGCCAGCTGTTGTGCTTTTTCACTGTCGTAGTTAGTGAAAAAAGAAAAGCCGAATTCGTTTCTTTGCTTTAATAAAACCACACGAGAATGAGGCCAACCATCGGCATCGACTGAGCTAAACACCATCGCGGTAGGGTCGTCAGGACAAACCTCAATGGCTTTTTCGAGCCAAGTATCAAATAGAGCAAGTGGATCGTTGCCAGATTGCTCTTCTAGAAGATCGTCGAATTGATAGTCACGACGAATAGAGTGAAGGTCTCTGTTCATGATTAAACTCGGTAAGTTGTTGTGGTCATGACTTTGGATACTTGGGTCATGATGGTCATAATCGGTCTTGGAAACTCGTAACCGCCAGCCTCTAGTGCCATGGCTTTATGCTTAGCTTCATCGACGTGCATTTGTGTCAATATTGCTTTGCTTTTTTCATCCAGCGACGGCAGTGTCGCCATGTGTTGTTGAAGGTGAATGCAGACCTGATCTTCAGTGGCGGCAACAAAGCCTAAACTTAATTTATCACTAATGAGTCCAGCCCCAGCACCAATCACAAATGACGCCCCATAAAATAAAGGGTTAAAAATACTGGGTTTGCTACCAAGCTCATACAGACGTTGTTCACACCAAACAAGGTGATCTATTTCTTCGTCAGCCGCATGTTCCATTTCTTTGCGCACTGTGGCTAGTTTTGCCGTGGTCGCTTGTCCTGCGTAGAGTGCTTGAGCGCACACTTCACCAGTATGATTAATTCGCATTAGGCCAGATGAATGCTTACGTTCATCCTGATTCAGTTCCGCTTCATCAACGTGATTAGCAGGAGAAAGTCGTCTCGCCTGTGCTGCGTGTGGAACCAGTGTTTGCAGTGCGCGGTCAAAATGTAATACGGCTTTGTCTAGAAAAGAGATCATTTCACTTCCTCTTAATTAACCTGGAGGCCATGTCATTACCCGGCCACCTAATACATGCATGTGAATATGGTAGACAGTTTGTCCGCCCATTTCGTTGCAGTTCATCGCAACACGATAGCCGGCGTCACTGATGCCTTTTTGTTTCGCAATTTTTGCTGCGGTAATCTGTAGCTTACCAACGACAGGCGCATCGTCATCTGTTAAATCGTTTAGCGTACTAATATGACGCTTAGGAATGACCAGGAAATGGCTTGGTGCTTGCGGCATAATATCTTCGAAGGCAATGACATCATCGTCTTCGTATAAAATTTTTGCTGGAATGTCGCCACTCACTATTTTGCAAAATAAACAGTCCATATCGTCTCCTTTCGTTTGTATTATTCAAGGTTAGTGGTTTCGCTTCAAGGTGTTTTGCGCAAAGGCTTGATCCGAGACAATGATGCGTTCTTTAACCTGTCCCCTTTCTGTATTAAGCGCAAAAGCATTTGTTCAAGCTGGCTTTCTAATTCAGAGCAAGCTAGCAATTCATTAAAGCCAAGTTTTTTTGCATAATCGAGCGACATTTTAACATTGTTGCTGATCAGTAGGCACTGATCTTCATGGCGCATTAAAGGAATAAGTCTTTGTTGGGTGATATGGGGAATGTGACCACCGTTATCAAATACCAAAATAATGGAACCAGCTTCTCTTTTTTCAGGCAGTCCCAAGTGCTCTAATAAACTTTCTAGGGTAACGAAATGCTCTATTCGGTTGGCGTGGCTCTGTAGGAGCGTAAGGGCTTTTTGTAGGTCATTGTCTTCTTGACCAAATAGTATGATATCAAGTTGATTTTGTTGAATGAAATGGTTGTTTAAGGGGCGAATGTGCACGCGAATAGGTAATTGAATGTTTATGCTGCGCGTAAGGTCTCCTTCAGATAAATGCATTTCTCCCTTTAGATGCTGTATTAGGTGTGTGATGTAGTGCATTCCAAGATCGAAGCTTGTGGTGTTCGCGTACACTCGCGCAGGAAGCGGGTAGCAACTGAGTTCTAATAAAGTAATACCCTCTCTATTTACGTCGTGACGTGTAATGTTGATGGTGAGGGTTTGGTCTGTGAAATGTTTGAATTCTTGTGCGAGGCTTTCAATTAGGTGCTGCAAAATAGGGGCGTTGTGTAAAATTTCAACTTGATCTGTCTTGTATGTATTTAGGTCTATTAGCGTGTTGTCTTGGTCTAAGCGTTGAACATTGTTATAAGCATTGTCTATTAACTGACTTAGTAATAATGGCGCGGCTTGCTCGGGTGGAGTACTTTCTTTTATATCATTTAATAGCTCAATTCGTTCTATCAGATTTTTTAGGTTGTTATTTGCGGTCATGCTGCTGTTAAGAAAAAGCTTGGTGTCGTTGGATGCCGCTGCTTGTTCAAGATGAGAAAGCCCGCCTCCAATAATATTGATTTGACGGCGTAGGCGACTAGAAAGATCCGACAAAAGATCTGTCATTTCTGTTTGTGAGTGTTTTGTTTTTTTTGCGCGTCTTTGTAGTGATGGTGTTGTTTGCGCAATCATACCGGTGAAATGAATCATGGCTTCGATAATGATGGTAACGGTTAAGCCCCATTGAAATAATGTCGCGCTTGGAATGATGCCATAGACTGACATGAGCCAAGCAAAATGACCTGTAAGTAGTGTCAGTCGAGCCACCAGATAATACCCAGAAAAGGGGACGTTTTTGATGAAGGCAACAATGGCGTGTACGGTTAGCATGATAAGTGTGCTTACGATCAAAAAAGAGAGGGCCATGACATTTAGTTTTTCTGGTGAAATAGTAAAAATAATGGCGAATAAAGCCGCTATAGCACCGATAGCGATTAATACCTTATCCATTTTTGGTAGATGTTCTTTGGTGTCAAGATAAAGTCTGGAAAAGAAGGCAATCGCGCATAAGCAGGACAGTGCTGCTAAGTTGTATATCCGTTCTTGGACATTGATTTGATTAGGAAACAGTTGTGACACTTGATCGTGAAGGGTTAGGTGTAAAGTAGCGATACCAATCAAAAACACACCATATATAAGATACATAGAGCGTGATGTTTTTAAGAAAAAGAACACATTGCAAACAAATAACGCCAGTAATATTCCAATTAAAATTCCAGTGAAAGTCAGATTTTTTTGATTATCTAGACTCATATTCGAGAGTGTTTTTAATTCTATTTCAGCATTAATGGGCAAATGGGATGATAGCCTTAGATACAAGGTGAAAACTGGCGGTGTGTTGGTTGGAATAGGAAAAACATAATTTGGTGTTTGGATTTTTCTATTCTTATAAGGTCGTGCGCCACCGAGTTCGGCTTGGACCTGATTTTCGTATAAATTAGGCAGATAAATGTCTAGATATTGTAGCCGAGGAGAATTTACTTCCAGTAATACCGGTGTATTACTGGTGGTTCGTATCGCAATATCTGTACGAATCCAAATATTTCCCTTTACCAATCCAAACTGCAAATAATCACGATTTATTGGACGAAATCGCTTGGCGTACTCGTCAGAGGTAATGTCACTAAAAGAAAGGGTTTGAGCGTTATCAATAAAATAAGAGCCACTGTGGCCAATATTGAAAGCACTGTTTGTGTCATCAATAATGGCAATGGTGTTTGCGCTCCATACTGTGTTGGAGATGCAGAGAAAAAATAGTAAAATCAATCGATAAAGCAAAACACTAGCCCAGACTTATTATATAAAGGCTATCATTATTAACTAGATAGGGGATCGAATGCTATATCCAATTTTGGTGGAGTATTATGTTTGGTTTAGCTTGCTGCTGTTAGGCGTTACTTGGTTCGCAAGACAAGCGAAGTCGACAACGCGCACGAACCTCATGTATGGCTATGGAATGATTGCGGTACTGGGGTTTTTATTGGGTCTGGATTGGGTTGCCGGTATTATCTTTGGATTGATAGTGTTGGAAGCGGGGCGTGTGTTTAAAGCCTGGCTGGACAAAAAAGAATCCCAGTTGAAAAAATAACTCTAATGAAAGTATTAGATGAAAAAAAGGCCTCAATTGAGGCCTTTTTACTATAGAGTGCAATGATCTACGTCGGGACTATTTCTGCTCGCGAGCAATGGCGCGATGGCCAATGTCTGTGCGGAAATACATCTTGTTCCAAGAAATCTTATTAACAACGTCGTATGCACCTGCTTGCGCTTCTGCCACGGTATTGCCAAGTGAAACAGCGCAAAGCACACGGCCGCCGTTTGTCACAACGCTACCGTCTTTTATTGCCGTACCCGCTTGAAAGACTTTTTGATGGGCCGGTAGTGCAGCATCATAACCTGTGATGACATCGCCTTTTGGGTAGTCAGCAGGATAACCGCCAGCCGCAAGAACTACGCCTAAGCTTGCGCGAGGGTCCCAATCGGCTTTGACCGTGTCTAATTTGCCATTGATCGCCGCCAAACACATTTGAGCCAAATCAGAACGCAAACGCATCATGATAGGTTGTGTTTCTGGGTCACCGAAACGACAGTTGTATTCCAGTGTCTTTGGTGTGCCATCGGCTGCGATCATCACACCAGCGTATAAGAAACCACGGTAGCGATTGCCTTCCGCGTTCATGCCTTTTACCGTTGGCATAATCACTTCGTTCATGATTCGATCATGAATTTCTGGTGTAACAACCGGAGCAGGAGAGTAAGCACCCATGCCGCCAGTGTTTGGCCCTAAATCGCCATTGTCGCGCGCTTTATGATCTTGGCTGGTGGCCATTGGTAGAACCGTTTCGCCATCTACCATGCAAATAAAGCTGGCTTCTTCGCCGGTTAAAAACTCTTCGATAACCACGCGGTTACCTGCATCGCCAAAAGAATTGCCTTGCAGCATGTCTTCAACGGCTTCGATTGCTTCAGCTTCTGTTTGCGCTAAAATAACGCCTTTACCAGCGGCTAAACCATCGGCTTTAACAACAATTGGAGCACCTTGCTGTTTGATATAAGCCACAGCAGGAGCGACTTCAGTGAAGTTGCCGTATGCCGCTGTTGGAATGTTGTGACGTGCTAAGAAGTCTTTGGTGAAGGCTTTAGAGCCTTCTAGTTGTGCTGCGGCAGCGGTTGGACCAAAGATTGCCAACCCTTCTTTCTCAAACGCATCGACAACACCGATAACCAACGGTGCTTCAGGGCCAACGATGGTTAGATCAATGGCTTCTTTTTTGGCAAATGCCACGAGCGCGTCGATGTCGGTTACACCGATATTGACGTTTTCCACTTTGTTTTCCATTGCTGAACCAGCATTGCCTGGTGCAACAAAAATCTTTTCTACTTGGCTTGATTCTGCCGTCTTCCATGCCAAAGCATGTTCACGACCGCCATTACCAATAATAAGAACTTTCATGATCTGTTCATCCTTCATGGTCAATATTTTAGACGTTATCAATAACGACGTTATTAGTGGCGGAAATGACGCATACCAGTGAAGACCATCGCCATGCCAGCTTCATCAGCGGCCGCAATGACCTCGGCGTCACGCATGGAGCCACCAGGCTGGATTACAGCAGTAATGCCAGCTTGTGCTGCTGCGTCGATGCCGTCGCGGAATGGGAAGAACGCATCAGAGGCCATAACAGAGCCAACAACTTCTAGGTTTTCATCCGCGGCTTTAATGCCTGCGATTTTTGCGCTGTAAACGCGGCTCATTTGGCCTGCGCCTACACCGATTGTTTGTTCTGCTTTTGCGTAAACAATGGCGTTAGACTTAACGAATTTAGCCACTTTCCAGGCGAACAAGAGATCCTTTAGTTCTTCGGTGCTTGGTTGGCGTTTTGATACAACTTTAAGGTCGTCTAGTGTGATGGTGCCGTCGTCACGGTCTTGAACTAACAAGCCGCCATTAACTCGTTTGTAATCCAGCGCCGTAGATTTGTTTGCTGACCATTGGCCGCACTCAAGTAAGCGAACGTTTTGTTTTGCAGCCACGATGTCTGCGGCTTCTTTGCTAACGCTTGGCGCAATGATAACTTCAACAAATTGACGGTCAACAATGGCTTGCGCTGTTTTTGCATCCAATTCTCGGTTGAAGGCAATGATGCCGCCAAATGCAGACGTTGGGTCTGTTTGGAAAGCAAGATCGTACGCTTCAAATTGAGACGCGGCCGTTGCAACACCGCAAGGGTTGGCGTGCTTAACGATCACACAGGCTGGCTTGTCGAAGCTTTTTACGCACTCAAGTGCGGCGTCAGTGTCAGCGATGTTGTTGTAAGACAGCGCTTTACCTTGAATTTGTTTCGCGGTGCTGATGGAAGCTTCTTTTGGGTTGGCTTCAACATAGAAAGCGGCTTTTTGATGAGGGTTTTCACCATAGCGCATTTCTTCTTGTTTGTTGAATTGCAAATTGAATGTACGAGCGAAATCTTCGCTGCCACCTTCGACTTTTTTGCCTAGAAAGTTGGCAATCGCGCCGTCGTAATGAGATGTGTGCTCGAAGGCTTGTACGGCAAGATCAAAACGTTGATCGTAAGTAAGGCCGCCATCCGCTTTTAACGAGGCGAGTAAACTGTCATAGCTTGTTGGTGAAACAACGATAGCTACGTCTTTATGGTTTTTCGCCGCAGAGCGAACCATAGTAGGGCCGCCGATGTCGATGTTTTCAATCGCCATTGGAAGATCACAATCTGGGCGTTCAATGGTGGCTTCAAATGGATATAGGTTAACCACAACCATATCAATTTCTTCAATGCCATGTTCTTTCATGACGGCGCCGTCGATGTCACGACGACCAAGAATGCCACCGTGGACTTTTGGATGTAGTGTTTTTACGCGGCCATCCATCATTTCTGGGAAGCCTGTGTAGTCAGAAACTTCCGTTGCTTTAACATTGTTATCCAGTAAAAGACGGTAAGTGCCGCCAGTAGAAAGGATTTCAACGCCTTGAGCGGTTAGTTCACGCGCGAATTCGACAATGCCTGTTTTGTCGGAAACACTGATTAACGCTCGCTTGATTGGAGTCACTGCTTTTTGATTTGCCATCATGGTTCTCACAATTAATTAACACTAAATAAACAAGGGGAAGGTAATACGAAAAAAAGGGCGAATTCGCCCTTTTTTCTTTGTACTTATAGCATGCCGTATTGCTTCAACTTCTTGCGAAGTGTTCCTCGGTTTAAACCGAGGATAGTGGATGCTTTTGTTTGGTTATCCTTTGTGTAGTTCATGACAGACTCTAGCAAAGGCGCCTCAACCTCCGCTAAGACTAACTGATATAAGTCTGTTATTGGCTGCCCATCAAGATGAGCGAAATAGTTTTGCAATGCTTTTTCAACGTTGTCACGTAGTGTTTGTGACTGCTCTGAAGAAGCGGCTTGAAACGTATGAGTATGAGTTTGTTCTACCACAGAATGACCTTCTATTTTTAAAGCTAACCATTTATTAATGTGCATTGATCATCATAGAGAAGAGGGATCTAAGTCTTCATTTTTGATGGTCAGTACATTAAGTGTAAGGTTCGTTTGTCTACAGACAAACAAAGAACTCTTCCAATTTATCAATCTGCTCTTGCGTATTATCAATACGATTAAACAGGCTGCGAAATTGTGTTTTATCCGCTAACGTTTGCAAGTACCAACCAACATGCTTGCGAGCAATGCGCACACCTAAATAATCACCATAAAATTGGTGTAAAGCGTTTACATGGTTGATAACAAGCTGTCTTACCTCAGATAAAGACGGAGGTGCTAACAATTCATTTGTTTCTAAATAGTGATTTATTTCACGAAAGATCCACGGCCTACCCTGAGCAGCGCGTCCGATCATTATACCGTCTGCGTTTGTGTAATCTTTCACAAATTTTGCTGATTCAGGGTCTTTGATATCCCCATTAGCAAAAATAGGAATGCTCAAGTGCTGTTTGATCTCAGCAATTGTGTCGTATTCAGCCGTTCCCTGAAATTTACATTCTCGCGTTCTTCCATGAATGGCTAATGCTTGAATGCCAATGTCTTCCGCCATTTTTGCAATCGTCAGACCGTTTTTTTGATCTAGACTCCAGCCAGTGCGAATTTTTAGCGTGACGGGAACGCTGACACTATTTACAACAGATTCCAGTATTTCACGAACAAGAGCTTCATCTTTAAGCAGCGCAGAGCCAGCGGCTTTATTGCATACTTTTTTGGCGGGGCAGCCCATGTTGATATCAATGATTTGCGCACCTAGCTCGACATTTTGTTGAGCGGCTTCAGCCATCATTTTTGGGTCGCCACCAGCAATTTGAACGGATCTCGGCGAGACTTCCGCATCGTGAATTAAACGATGGCGGCTTTTTGTCGAGTTCCACAGGCGAACATCAGACGTGACCATTTCTGATACGACTAGACCTGCGCCTTGATCATGGCAAAGTCGGCGAAAAGGCAAATCTGTTACGCCAGCCATTGGGGCAAGGATAACGGGTTTGTCAACGCAATACGGGCCAATAGCAAATGCCATGATGTTCCTGAATACTGGATTGAATGTTAAAGATCGTCGACAGCGTCGAGCGGGCGTGAATAATACCTAGGCAATTGCTATTTTTGAAGTCTTGACAGACTGAAAATTGACTATTTTTTGTTCTTTTTTTGAGCTTAAGGGAAAAAACTCGAAAAACTAGTAGGAGCGAGTGTCTGTCGGGAAGGCTCTAAGCTGATGAGTAACAGCACGAGCACCTGGATCTTGTATTGGAATGACCAAATGAATAGGGGTGTTTGGTGGCATATAAGTGATGTCGAGAAAATCTTTGTGCAAATAATCGCTGGGTGCAAAGAGGCGAGCCGCAACAGGTAAACCATTCAAATCAAAAAACTCGAGTGCGATTTTAGGCATAGGCTGAGAAAAATCACTGGTATTGGTAATAATGGCATTGACCAATAGTGTGTTTGGAATAGAGGGGTGGCTTTGTATGCGTACATGCTGAATCGTAATGGCGTTTATATTCTCAAACCTTGGTAGGACACAACCAGAGTAAGAACAAATGGTTCTGTAAATAGATCGAAAGTTAGAAGAGCTACTGCCTTCTACAAAAAAATGCGTAGCAACTTGACCTGATAATAAGGCGAGACCCAGTAATGAGGCAAAAAACCACAACCAAGGGTGCGTGTTCTTTTTGCGAGTAGAAGGCTCATTCTCTCCCAATAGAGGCGCTAGGCTTTGTTGGGCGGATAGTTGCTCAAGAATGCTGTGCTGGTTTTTAATATCAGATGGGCGAGTTTGTTCCGATGCGGTTTGCGCCAAAGAATGCAAAGCAACCATATAATCTGGCTCTTTGGCGGGCGCAGCCTGCTTACTGGCGGTTGTTTCAGGTGGTGGCGTACTTTTCGCTGCTTTGTTGGCAGAGGGGGCGCTCGATGTTGCTTTGAGAGCCGCTTCTACTTCGGCAAGTTCGACTTCCCACGGCGCGGGTTCATCTTGCCTTTTTGCTTCAGTCCGCTTTGCCGCTTTTATGGAGGAGTCTAATGGCTGCGGAGTCGTTTCATGATAAGAGTCGTAGTTTGTTTCGGTAATAGCGGGTTTTTCTTCGCCCAGTGGATTCAGATCTTCATCATTGAATAAGGTATGCAGCCAGTCTGGATTGACTATTTCTTCAGCTGGGGCAAGTCGAGTGTCGACGACTTTGTCTGTGCTCCTGGGTTCGACAGGTAGGGGCGTGCTATCAACTTGTGCTTGCTCTTTCGCAACAGTGGTGCTTTTTGGTTGTTTGTTGTCCGTGGTGGACTTGCTGAGAATGGCTTTGTTATCTGCTACTTTGGCGGCATCAAAAATATGAAAGCATTGGCCACATCGGACTTTCCCCTTGGCCATGCTTAATACTTCATCGCTTACACGAAATGCGGTTGAACATTTAGGGCAACGTGTAATTAGGCTATTGGCCATGGAGTAGTATCTTCCTGTTTAAAACGGTACTAAATGAATGGAGTGTTATGCGTTCTTGGTGCCAACAATACGAACCCATTCTTCCCTTTCCGTAATCGATTCGATCGTAAACCATTCTTGGTACGCTTGAATGACTTCCTCTGCTTGGTTGGCAAGTATGCCAGACAATGCTAATTGACCGCCGGTTTTAACCAGCGCAGAAATGGTCGGCGCTAAGTGTGCAAGAGGGCCAGCAAGAATGTTAGCGACTACAATATCAGCTTGTAAGTCAGATTCATAAGGTGGCAACTTTATGTCTATCCGACTTGGATCGATATGATTACGTTGAGCATTTGCTTCGGTTGCTTGGACTGCCTGAGGGTCAATGTCGATACCAACCATATTGTTAGCGCCAAGCAGCAAACCTGCAATCCCAAGAATACCAGAGCCACAGCCATAATCTATGATGGTTTTGTTTTCACAGTCGATGCTGTCTAACCATTGTAGACACAGTGCCGTTGTTGGGTGAGTTCCTGTGCCAAAGGCTAATCCAGGATCTAGCATCAAGGTGACGGCATCAGGGTCTGGTACTTCACGCCAGCTAGGGCATACCCAAAGGCGTTTGCCAAATTGGATGGGGTGATAGCTGTCCATCCACTCTCTTACCCAATCTTTGTCTTCGAGTATTTCTATTTTCATATCGATGTCGGTTTCACCAAGGGACGTGGCCTTGTGTTCAACGACTGGGCGAATGTGTTCAATGTCTGCATCGGCTTCGAACAGACCTGTGATCTTAGTGTTTTTCCACAATGGTGTTGTGTTTAACTCTGGTTCGTACACTGGATCGTCATGAACGTCTTCAAAAGTGACAACCAAAGCGCCGCAGTCGAGAAGTGTGTCTTCG